>JBIKOX010000003.1:0-39125 GCA_044357775.1 Bacteroidia bacterium
GGGAGTTGCATCGGGAACAGAAAAATATTATTCATATAATTATGGCAATATTCATTTTGTTGTGCTTGATTCCTATGATGTTAGTCGCTCATCTGCAGGTGCAATGGCTACTTGGATTCAAAATGATTTAACGGCAAATACACTGCCTTGGGTAATTGCTTACTGGCATCATCCACCTTACACAAAAGGAAGTCACAATTCAGATAACTCCAACTTTTTAGATGGAGAGCTAGTTGATATGCGCCAAAACATTATTCCCATTTTAGAGGCAAAGGGAGTTGATTTAGTTTTAAGTGGTCATAGTCATGTTTATGAACGCTCATACTTACTAGATGGGCATTACGGGTATTCAAGTTCACTAACTCCTGCAATGAAAAAAGATAATACATCAGGTAGTTACCCATTGGATTGCGCTTACCTTAAACAAACGCAAGCAACTAATTCACACAAAGGAACTGTTTATGTAGTATGCGGTTGTTCTGGTAAAAATGATTCAAGTCCCTCATCTGGGTGGCCACATCCAGCAATGTATTCTTATACAAACACGGTTTATGGCTCCATGGCCGTTGATATAAAAGATAATAAACTAGAAGGGAAATTTATTACATCTACAGGCACTGTGTTTGATTCTTTTACCATCATCAAAAATGCAGGAGGAAGTAAAACCTATACTGTTTGTCCAAATGAGCTGATTACTTTAAAATCAACTTTTCCAGATCAAGTAAATTGGTTCCCTTCATCACAACAAGCAGATTCAATTTCATTCAGTTCGCCTGTAAGCACCGTGGTATACGCCACTGACTTGGCTGGTTGTATTAAAGATACTTTCAATATCAATGTAATTGCAAACCCCTTATGTTCTGTAACAGGTTTAAGCGATTATTTCATTAAAGATTTTTCTGTTTATCCAAGTCTTGTAGAAGAATCAAATAAAAATATAACAATTGAAAGCAAGTACGCAATATCTGCTTTAATAAAATTGATAGATATAAATGGTAAAGAAATACAAACCGAAAAACTTGAATTCGTAGCTGGAATAAACACTATTTCTATTTCTAACCCACTTCCTACTGGAATTTTCTTTCTAAAAATAATTACCGACGATAATGAAATAAACTATAAACTATATGCTAAATAAAATTTTACTTTCAATATCACTATTTCTTACAATTTATAAATCACAAGCTCAATGCGTTACCACCAATGTTCCTGGAGATTTTATTATTAACTCAAGTATTATTTTATCAGGTACATATAATGTTAGTGGAACTTTTAAAATAGCGCCTTTTGTTACTGTTTATGTTAAAGGATATTCATTGGGTGCATGTGGTAAATTAATTATTAATGCCCAAAAAATTGTAGTTGAAGGAACTATTGACGGCAATTATGCTGGTAATGTTGGTGGAACAGGTGGATTAGGAGGAAACATTGTAAGTAGTTTAACCGGTGATCAAACCGCCATTAATACATGTAATAACAAAGATAATACAGGAATTATTGTGGTTGAGTCTGGAAAATTTGGCGGTAACGGCTTTGGAACTGGTGCTGGATTACAAGGGCAAAACGGACAAAATGGTTCAGGACCTAAACAACAATGTTTAAGTAATAACGACGAGTGCGGCATGATTGGTGGTTCAGGTGGTGCTGGTGGTGGTGGTGGCGCAAGTTATGGGGGTATTGGCACTTCAGCTTCAAACGGTGGAAATGGAACAAGCACGTATACAGCAACTGGAGTAAATGTATCAACTGGCTATATTGTATTTGCAGGAACTGGAGGCGCTGGTGGCAATGCAGGCAACGTTTTTGGTACTAACACAGGTCCAGATATTGAACTTGGTTCAAGCGGAGCTGGCGGCGGCGGCGGCGGAAGATCTTATGATGTTGGATTAGCTGGCGGAAAAGGAGGAAATGGAGGCGGACTCGTACAGTTAATAGCTACTGATTCTGTTAAAATTACTGGGAAAATTTTGGTAAATGGCGAAAATGGCACTAGTGGTGGAGATGGCGGTAATGGCGGAATCAGTCCTAATTGTTGTTCGGATGGATGTGATGACTCTGGTGAAGCAACATTATCATGTGGCGCAGGAGCTGGAAGCGGTGGCGGCGGTGGCTCTGGTGGTGGTATTTATATAGAGTCGCAAACTTTAGCAATAATTACAGGCACATTACAAAGCAATGGCGGTAACGGCGGTAATAGTGGCCAAAAAGGAAACGGAACTACTACTAATTATTCGGGAGGTGTGTTTTGTGGAAATCAAACTATTACTAGTGGAAACGGAAACTTAGGGAACAAGGGCGGAGGTGCTGGCGGCGGAAGAATAAAAATATTTATTCCTACTTGTTTATCGTCAACTGTAAACCCAAATTATACTGTTATTGGTGGTTTGGGTTTAACTAACGCTTCAAGCGGAAGTTATGAAGTGATATGTGGATTTGCTAATATAAATGAGGCTATAAAAGAACAATATGCTTTAAAAATATTTCCAAATCCTTTTTCTGAAAAGCTAACACTTGCCTTTAAATATGATGAAATTCCAGAAAATATGAGTGAGATTAATATTTTAAACACTTTAGGCATGGTTATAAAAACCATTTCATCAGATGATTTAAAATATAAAAGAACGATTCAAATTGATTTATCTGAGCTTACATGTGGCATTTACTTTATAAAAACAACTATTAATAACTTGAGTTATGATTACAAAATTATTAAACAGTAAATTTCTCTTTTTATTATTTACTATTTGTGTTAATAGTTTAAGCGCGCAAGTATTAAGAAGCTCTGCATTAGAAGCCTGCTTAGCACCTTTTTATCATAGCGTTGCTTCTGGTGATCCAATGCCTGATAAAGTTATTATTTGGACGAGAGTAACTCCTGATACAGTTTCGTCTGATCCTGTTTTAGTTTCGTGGCAAATGGCAACGGATACAGGGATGACAAATATTGTGCAAGGAGGTAGTGTAATTACTAGTAATATGACTGACTATACTGTAAAGGTAGATGTTACAAACTTAAATGCTAACACTTGGTATTATTATGAGTTTGAGAGTGATGGCAAAAAATCGCCAAGAGGAAGGACAAGAACAACTCCAATCAATAATGCAGACAGTTTAAGATTTGCCATCGTATCTTGTGCTAATTTAGAAGCAGGTTTTTTTAATGCATACAAAGTTTTATTAAATAGAGCAGATTTTGATGCAGTAATTTGTTTAGGAGATTACATTTATGAATATGAATCAGGCGGATACGCTCCTAATGCAACAGCTAATCGTCAGTGGTTACCAACAAATGAGATTTTATCATTAAATGATTACAGGCAACGTTATTCCGCTTATCGTTTAGATGATGATTTAAGAAGATTGCATCAGCAATTCCCGTTCATCACGATTTGGGATGATCACGAATCTGCAAACGACGCATGGATTAATGGTGCTGAAAATCATACTTCTGCAACCGAAGGTCCTTTTGCGGTTAGAAAAGCAAACGCCAAACAAGCCTATTTTGAATGGTTGCCAATAAGACAACAAGCTGGTGCTTCAGATCCTTATCAATTATTTAGAAAATTATCATATGGTAATTTAGTGGATTTTATTATGCTTGATACTCGACTTCATGGCCGTGATTTACAAGCAGGAACAACGGGGGCTACCGTTACCTCAACTACCAGACAGTTATTAGGTACAGATCAATTTACATGGTTAGGAAATCGTTTAGACTCTTCAGCAGCTCAATGGAAAGTATTAACACAGCAAGTTATGATTGCGCCATTAAAAGTATTTGGACAAGCAGTAAATGGTGACCAATGGGATGGTTATCCAGCTGAAAGAAATAGAGTATTTAATCATATTTTATCTAATAACATTACTAATGTTGTTGCTATAACTGGAGATATACATTCATCATGGGCTAACGACTTACCTACTGCTTCTTATAACGGAACAACAGGTTCTGGTTCTGCTGGTGTTGAGTTTGTGGGGCCAAGTGTTACCTCTCCAGGTTTAAGTATTCCTTTAGGAGCGGCAGCTATACAAGCCTCTAACTCTCATATTAAATATGCTAATCTTTCGCAACATGGCTTTATGATTTTAGATGTTAATGCCACAAGAACGCAATGTGACTGGTATTATATAAATACTATTGATAATTCATCGATTGCATACTCGCATGCAAAATCAATGTATGTAAATCATTTAGAACGATTTTTAAGAACGACGACCGCTGCTAGCATGCCAAGAAATAGCGTGTTTGCAATTATGCCGCCTATTTGCCCAAGAGTATTAGATGCTTCAACAAATTTAATTAGCCAGAATAATGTTCGTATACTAAATGTATTCCCCATCCCTGCACAAAATGAATTAGTAATTAGTTTTTTAGGACATCAAATAAAAAGTGGAAAATTGATTATGCATAACACGATGGGTAAGAATATGTTTGAATTAAACTTTAACGAAAATGATATTTATAATAATCAATTGTTATTAGATGTAAGTATTTTAGCGCAAGGTTTATATAATGGTTCTATTGAAATTAATAACCAAACCATGTTCTTTAAATTTGTTAAAGAAAAAAGTCAATAATATTTTTCGAATTTATGGGTAATACTATAAAATTAGGCGTTCTGTTCATTATTGTTATAATTAGTTGTTCGTTTTTCACTTCAAATAATTCAACTTTTTCATCAACTTCAAATTACAGTTATATTAATCAAAATAACGAGCAGCTGATTTCAATATTAGACAAGAGCATTTTATTGGCCGATTCTATCTTTATTGAAAGAAGATTAAGTCAGTTAAGAGCTAATTATTATATTGCAAGAAGCTATTATAAACACATCGAATGTTTTTTAGAATACAGCTCTCCCTTTGATGTTAAATATTTTATTAACGGCCCATTAGTAAAAAAATCTGACTTAGAAATTGGAACGCGCGTTGCTGACCCTCATGGATTTCAGGTTATCGAAGAACAATTATTTGGTTCAGATTCAATTGATGTTCATTTATTAGTATCTGAATTAACCTTGTTAAGAGTAAGCTTTATAGCGTTTAAAAAAAAAATAAATAACATAAACATCAATGATTCTCAAATTATTGAGATGATACAATTTGAATTGATAAGAATGAGTAGCTTAACATTAAGCGGATATGATGCTTCATTTACAAAAACAAATAGTCTTGAGTGCATCAGTGTATTTGAGGGAATTAGAGCATTACTTGACGGACTAAAAAATAAGTATCAAATAAATTCATACCCAATTGATCTTCATATAAAACTAAGTTCAAAACTAAAATTAGCAGAACAATATTGTTTAATTCATAAAAATTATGATTCATTTAATCGATTATTTTTTATTACCCAACACATCAAACCCGTTTACAAACTATTGGTTAAAATACACCAAGCAGATATCTTTCCATACACTCAAGTGGATTATGCTATTCATTTGAATAATGAACATGTTTTTGAAAGAGAATCGTATAATATCAACTACTTTTCTGTTCATACCATTGATACATTTGGTGTCGCTTCACAAGCCAAATTAGGAGAATTATTATTTTTTGATCCAATACTTTCTGGAAATAATAAGCGCGCTTGCGCCTCTTGTCACAATCCGGAAAAAGCTTTTAGTGATGGATTTGAAAAAGGTATATCTTATGAAAAAAATTCGTTAGATCGTAACACACCTTCTTTATTGAATACAATTTTTCAAAAGAATTTTTTTTATGATGGAAGGGCGCGACAATTAGAACAACAAGCTAACGATGTACTTCACAATCAAAAGGAAATGAATTCGACAATCGAAGATATGATAAGTAAATTAAATCTAAGTGAAGAGTATCAAGAATTATTTAAAATCTCATTTAAAGGAACTCCCGACACAGTTATAAATTATTATGGCATGTTAAAAGCAATTTCTGAGTATGAGAAAACGCTCATATCAATGAATAGTAGATTTGATAAATATATTAAAGGTGACTATAAGCAATTAACCAATCAAGAAATTAATGGCTATAACATCTTTTCAGGAAAGGCGTTGTGTGGTAGTTGTCATTTTTTTCCTTTGTTTAATGGTTTAGTGCCGCCTATTTATAATGATACAGAATACGAAGTTATTGGAGTACCGGAAAAAATGAACAGAAAACAAATTGATAAAGATCAAGGAAGAATAATTGTATCAAGAGTTTCCATCCATCAATATGCTTTTAAAACATCAACGGTAAGAAATATTGAAGTAACAGATCCATACATGCATAACGGAGTGTATAAAACCATAGATGATGTTATTGATTTTTATAATAAAGGCGGTGGACAAGGAATAGGAATTAATCTACCGCATCAAACTCTACCTTTTGATTCGTTACAGTTAACAAAACAGGAAATTAGTAATATCAAATCATTTATGCTGTCTTTAACTGACACAACGAATCTAAATAAAAAACCTAAAAGACTACCAGTATTTAAAGATGAAAAACTAAATCATCGAATTATTGGTGGCGAATATTAAATGTAAGTTCTTTATTAAATTCTGAACTGATTTATTATAATTTATTTCCATTTCATTCTGGTTTTATATTAGTTAAACTCAGGAAAATGACTCCATTTCTTTGTTCTGAATAATAACGCTCTGGTTTGAAACGAAATAATCTTAGAGTATTACAATGAAATGTTTTGGCACAAATACTATCAATTACCTCACACCAGTAATTGTATTTTTCTTTTTTTGTTTAAATAGAGCATTAAATTTATATTCAATTCCTTCGCTTGGCATTAACGCTGGCGATTGCACTAATTGCAGTTGAGGGTTGATAAAGAAAAAGCCTGATAACGTTTTAATGTTGTAAGCTTGTTTAGCAGTGCTGTTTTTTGTTTGGTGAAGAATAACCCAATCTTGTTTTGGATTTGCTTTTAAGTAGGCTTTATAGGTTTTTATACTATCATCTAAACAAATACTAATAAAAGTAATTTTATCCTTAAATTTTTTATTTAAATCTACAATCTTTTGCATTTCTTTTTGACTATTATCACTTTCGCTCGAGAAGAAATTTAAGTAAATGTGTTTACCTTTATAACTTGATAAGTTAACACTATTGCCTGAATTGTCAGTAGCAGCAAAGTCTGGCGCTTTTGCACCAGGTTGCAATTGATAAATCGATTGAAGCATATAATTGGCAATTTTTTTATGCTCAGCAAATTTTGTTTCTCTATATAATTGTTCAAGTACACTTTGCACTTGTTGTTTATCTAAATCTGGACTATAATAAAAATCAATCAATCCTTTTAGCATCAACAATTCACGAACTGTATCATTTTTAATAGACACGTCATTTTTAAATTGCTTTTGTAAATCTTGATAATCTGCAAATGCATTTATACTATTATAAATGCTACCACCATTTTTTGTAGATGCATAAGCTTTTAAATATCCTTTAAAATGATTGTTAAAAAATTGCATGTACTCATAATTTGAATACTGAATAGGCCTCCGATCAATAAACTGTTTGTATAAAATAGTTTTATTACGAGAGGTGCTTGAGAAAAAATTAGCAAATGAATAATCTAAATAATTTTTAAAATAGGGATTTTTAATTTTTTGATATCTTTTATTACATGTCAATGCAAAGGTATCAAGCATAGCATTTAATTTGGCGGGAGATAAATACCCGTCTTTTATATTTAAAAATAAGTTATTGTATTGCGTATTAAAATCTACAATCAATGCATTTAGTTCAGAACTATCTTTGCCATAAACAGATATGTCCACAATAGTTTCTGTTCCTTCTTGATTATTAGTTAATGAATCTTTGGCAGGAAAATAAATACCATAAACAAAATTAGGTTGAATATATATTTTACCAACAAGGTTATCTATATTAATAAGAATAGGTTTTGTGATTGAAGATTGTATTTTTAATTCAAAATAACCTTCTTGATCAATGGTATCTATACTTTCTTTTATTTTTGTGAAGGTAATATAATCTGAGTAATCACTTAAAACAATTTCCTTTCCAATATGAGAAGCGTGCGCTTTTCCTTTAATTATAATGTTTTGAGTATTACCCTTAATTACGATACCGAAAATAAAAAATAGTATAATTCTCATATTCTTGTATAATACCAAATGTAGTATAAGTTACAGATTGTTTTTAGACTGTTTTATTAAAATATGTTATTGAAGCCGTTTTTATTCCTCAATAGATTGAGTAAAGAAACTAAAATTTACATTTCCATATTTTCTAGTTTCTAAATAGTTTTTTTTAGCACTTAAATCTGTTTGTTTCCCATGCTCAATAATTAAAAATCCGCTTAAATTCAATAAATTTCGAGAAAATACTAATTCATGAATGTTGGCAATGTTTTCTAATTCATAAGGAGGATCTGCAAAAATTAAATCAAATGTTGAATGTGTTTTCTCAAGATATTTAAACACATCTGCTCGTTCAATAAATATGCTATTTAGTTTCAGAGATTTAGCAGTGTCTTTTACAAAACTTAAGCAAGGTGTGTGTTTATCAATAGCATAAATTTTTTTTGCCCCTCGCGAAGCAAATTCTAAACTAATGTTACCTGTGCCACAAAATAAATCAAGAATTGTAAGGCCATCAAAATCTATTTTATTATTTAAAATATTAAATAATCCTTCTTTGGCAAAATCAGTAGTTGGTCTTACAGGTAAATTTTTGGGAGCAAACAATTGTTTGCCTTTGTATATGCCGCCAATTATTCGCAAAACAATCTATTTAATAAAGTGTAATTAAAATGTTGTGGCATGCCATTAATGCTTGCCCATATTATTGTTTTATTTCCTAATGCTAAACGTACATTTTTAATGTATTTTTTTAAAGAAGTCACCAATTCAGATGTTGAGTCAACGTTTCCAACAATAGTAAGATTAGCGGTTAACGGATTTAATTGGTACTGCTCAATAATAAATAAAACATAATATAAAATATCCTCGTTTGTAGTAATTGTAAACTGATTGGCTAATACTAATTTTTGTTCTTGTTTTACAATCACTTCAATATAATTTGAATGTATTTGTAAAGTAATATGTTCTTTAATTAATTCTTCTGCACGCATCGTTAATTTCGCTATTACAGTAAGCGTATGCTTTAATTGATGATTAGGGAAAATTAAATCTAATGTTGATTTTAACGACTCGTCAACAGCGTATATAAGTTTAACATCAGTATTAATATCATCAGTACAAATTATTTTATCGGAAACCGCAGCGGTATTAAATTCCAGTAACAACCTATTATTTCCCGGATCATAAAATGAAGTAGGACATAATGTTAATTGCTGGTTAAAATAGTTTACATATACATGCTTATATGTTTTTTTTGAAATCTGAAAATGTTTAATGGCAGTTATTAAGTGCTCATTTAAAGATGCATTTATAACGTTTTCGATAGGATAATTGCAGAGGAATAATGGCTTATTTTGTTCGGTTTGAAACTCGCAAAATTGAATCAACGCATCAGATAATTCAATTACCAAAGTATCAGCTAAATCTGATAAATGTCCAAATGATGTATGATTGATTTCTACTTGCATTATTGTTTACAAAACTAAACTAATTTATTTAATAAGTATAAGTGATTTGCCGGTGAAATTCAGAACAAATAATGGCACAGGCATTTGCCGCGTTAAGTGATTCACTGCCGTTACTATTGGCAGCCGGAATAGTAATTGGATGCGTTATATGTTTTTGAATTTCGTGAGAAATACCGTTTGCTTCATTTCCAATAATAACAAGTCCATTTTTTAGTTGCGTTGTATAAATATTATCTCCATTTAAAACGGCTCCATAAATTGGTATATCTTTTAAATGTGGTAGCAATTCTTCAAAAGTTAATGTTGTTACGTTTACTCTTAATACAGCACCCATCGTGGCTTGTATTGTTTTAGGATTATACAATTCAGTGCAATTTGGTGAACAAATAACTTGTTTAATTCCAAACCAATCTGCTATTCTAATAATTGTACCTAAATTTCCTGGATCCCTTATATCATCTAAGTATAAAGTGGTTGAAGTGATCAAGAAAGTAGTATCTAGTACCTGTTGTTTTACATTAACTATTGCTAATACTTGGTTTGGCGAGGTTTGTAGACTTATTTTTTTTAGATCTTCTTCAGTTATTTCTGAATATTCAACATGACTTTTTTCTAATATTGATTTCTGATTAGTCAAAAATTCTGATGTTGCAAATAGTTCCTTAATAGGAAATTTAGGGTGCTGTAGAAATTCTGAAACTAATTTTATGCCCTCAATTATAAATAGCCCATTCTGCTCTCTATTTTTTTTGGAGTGCAATGATTGTATGTGTTTTATCTGATTTTTACTAATCATTATTTAAAGCTAAATTAGTACGCTATAAATGTAAGTAATCCATTTGACCAATAAACAGGATATTAAATTTTTTTTAACGCCTTTCAATAAAAGGTTTTATGTTTGCTTTGCGACGCTGTTTTACATCATTTTTTTTAGTTCATGTCATATTAATAAGCATCTGAAAGAAGGTGATGTACTTTTAGTTAAAAATACAATTAAGCAAAATGGAACTTTTATTAACCACACTGATTTAGAAGCATTTATTAGACAAAAACCGAATCGTAAAATCTTAAAGTTAGTGAGGTTTAATTTATGGCTATATAATCAAGTGGATCAAAAAAAAATGTTGGAAAAAAAAGATCAGCGAAATTTAAAATTTGATAAAATTAATGCAAAAAGAATTCAAAAAAATACTCGAAAAAATGAAAGGAGGCACAAAAAAGGAAAAGCAATAGTACAACCAAAGCTTAAGAATAAAGAAAAGCCAACATTTAGCGAAAGTATATTAGAAGCAGGTGAGCCACCTGTTATAATTGACTCCTTGCTAACGAGAATTACAAAAAATCAATTACAAAAATTTGTGTTTTCAAAGGGATATTTTAATTCTACGGTAAGAGATAGTTCGGCTATAAATCTGAAAACTAGGCGAGCAAGTTTGTATTATTTTATAACAAAGTCAAATCCTTATCATATTCAAAATATAAAATATAAGGTTGAAGATCCATTAATTGATTATTTTATAATTAACGACACGATTTCTTCGTTAATAAAAAGAAATGAAGTATATGATGAAGATGTGCTTCAAAAAGAAAGAGAACGAATTACTGAAGCTCAATTAAATAATGGGTATTTCTTTTTCGCTCCTGATTACGTAAATTATTTGGTGGACACAAATTTAGTTGGTCCAAAATTAGATTTAACAATTTCTGTTAAGCTATTCTCAAAATCCTTTAGTGCTAACAATGATTCGCTCATTCATGTAAATCATCCTCGGTACTATATTGAAAATGTATATGTTATTCCCGAAACCATTGCGGATTTTAAAGGAAAGGCTAATAGTTTTTTTATGAAAGATACAATCCACTACAATGGGTTAAAAATATTGCACAACCAAAAAATGTTATTTCATGAAAGAGATTTAACTCGCGATATTAGTATTTATCCGGGGCAGTTGTACCAACAAAATTTTGCCGAAGAAACTTATAAAGGGTTAAGTTCACTCAAAGTATTTAAAAGTGTTTTTATTCAGTACATTCAAAGCCCAAATTTTCCTGATAAATTAGACTGCTATATTGTTTGTCAGCCATTGGTAAAGCAAGCTATTACGTTAGAAACTGAAGGAAATTATACTTCTGGTAATTATGGCTTGGCTGGCAGTTTAGTTTTTCAAAATAAAAACGCATTTGGCGGGGCAGAATTGGTAGAACTTAAATTAAAAGGTTCGTTAAATGCGCAGCAGCAATTTAATTCAGAGCAGCCTGTAAATGTTGATGATGTGCCCAGTACATTTAATACACTTCAATTTGGACCAGAGCTTAATTTTAGCTTTCCAAGACCATTATTTCCTTTTACTTTATTTTATAAAAAAAGTTATGCTGATGAAAAAAAGTATTTTAGTCAACCAAAAACATTGGTTAATTTATCTGTTAACTATCAGTCGCGCCCTGAATTTAATAGGATAATATCCACTATTTCATATGGTTTTAAGTTTTATAATAAGAAAGGTTTGTTAACTTATGATATTGTTCCGTTAGAAACATATATTGTTAAAGCCAAGTTATTTGGTAATTTTCAAAGGGATTTATTAAATTTAAATGACTTTTTTTTACTTAACTCATTTCAAGATCACGTTACCACTCTTTCTAAAATCTCAGCTATATATAATAATCAAGGTGTGCGTAACAGAAGAAATTTTATGTATTTACGAACGAGTTTAAGTTCATCTGGTAATATTTTACGAGGACTCTATTCTATAGCAAATCAGCCAAAAGATGACTTTGATAGATATTTAATGCAAGATATTCCATTTTCACAATTCGTGAAATTAGATTTGGATTATCGTTTTTATGCTAATATCAGAAAGTCAAGTAAACTGGTTTATCGTTTTGCCGGTGGATTTGGAAAACCATTAAAAAATTTAACATCATTACCATACGAGCAAAGTTTTTTTGGAGGCGGACCAAATACAAACAGAGCTTGGCGTGCTCGAACATTAGGGCCAGGAAGCTATGCTCAACCTGATTCTGTAAGTTCTAGATTTGATAAAATTGGTGATATTCAAATTGAGAGTAATATCGAATACCGCTTTCATATTTTTAAATCATTTTATGGGGCATGGTTTGTGGACGCCGGCAATATATGGTTATCTTATAACGATCCAAATAAACCTCGCGGGCAATTTAAAATAGATGAATTTTATAAAGAATTTGCTATCGGATCAGGTTTTGGATTGCGTTATGATTTTAGTTTTTTTGTGCTGAGGTTAGATGCCGCTTTGCGTGTTCATGATCCTCAATTTATTGAAGGAAAAAGGTGGGTAATTGGAAAGCAAACATTGAGAGAATCTGCCATTTTAAATTTTGGTATCGGTTATCCATTTTAGAAGACGCCTTTTTTTTGTTTATCTGCTTCAACTCTTTGCTGTAACTTATAACTCCATTTAATCTCTTAAAAAAGCGTATCTTTACACCCTTATTTCAAGTACATAATGAGTTTTATAGAAGAGTTACATAAAAGAAAAACCTTTGCTATTATTGCACATCCTGATGCAGGTAAAACTACCTTAACGGAAAAGTTGTTATTGTTTGGAGGTGCTATCCAATCTGCTGGTGCCGTTAAGTCCAATAAAATTAAAAAGTCAACTACTTCCGATTTTATGGAAATTGAGAAACAACGTGGTATTTCGGTTTCTACCTCAGTGATGGCTTTTGATTACAGAGATTTTAAAGTAAATATTTTAGATACACCTGGTCACGAAGATTTTGCTGAAGATACTTACCGTACTTTATCTGCTGTGGATAGTGTAATTATGGTAATTGATTGTGTAAAAGGAGTAGAGCCTCAAACGCGTAAATTATTGGAAGTATGCCGTATGCGCAGTACACCAGTGATTGTATTCGTCAATAAAATGGATCGTGAAGGTCAAAATGCATTTGATTTGTTAGATGAAATTGAGAAAGAACTTAAAATAAGAGTGCGCCCTTTAACCTGGCCAATTGGTATTGGTAAATCGTTTAAAGGAGTTTATAATTTATATGAAAAAAAATTGTCTCTTTTTCAAGGTGATAGCAAAACTACCGTTGAAGAAAGTGTGGTTTTAGATAATGTAAATGATTCTGAAATTGAAAAATACATCAGTGAAGATTTTGCCAATCAATTACGCGATGATATTACCTTGATTGATGGTGTGTATGATGATTTTGACAAAAGAGAATATCTAGCGGCAAATATTAGTCCTGTTTTTTTTGGTAGCGCTGTCAATAATTTTGGTATCAAAGAGTTACTTGATTGTTTTGTAGAAATTGCACCAACACCGCAAGGTAGAGATACCGATGTTGCTGGACATATTGAACCGGATTCTTCAAAATTTAGTGGATTTGTATTTAAAATACACGCTAATTTAGATCCTAAACACCGCGATAGAATTGCCTTTTTAAGAATTGTATCAGGTAAGTTTGAGCGTAATAAATATTATTACAATGTGCGCGAACAAAAAGATATGCGCTTTAGTAATCCTACAGCTTTTATGGCGCAACAAAAATCGGTTATTGATGAATCATATCCTGGCGATGTAATAGGTTTATATGATGCGGGAAGTTTTAAAATTGGAGATACATTAACCGAAGGACCAAAATTTAATTTTAAAGGCATTCCAAGTTTTTCTCCAGAGTTATTTAAGTATGTTACAAATTTAGATCCTATGAAAACTAAGCAATTACAAAAAGGCTTAGAACAATTAACGGATGAAGGAGTGGCGCAATTATTTACTAAAAAAGCAGATGGACGTAAAGTTGTTGGCACGGTGGGTGCATTACAGTTTGAAGTAATTCAACATCGATTAAAATCTGAATACAACGCCTCATGCGGTTATGATTCAGTAAACTTATATAAAGCTTTATGGATTGAATGCAGTGATAAGAAAAAATTAGATGAATTTTTAATTGATAAGTCAAATCACATTGCATATGATAAAGAAAATCGGTTAGTGTTTTTAGCTGAGTCAGCTTGGTTGTTAGAGGTTGCTCAAACTAAATTTCCTGAAATTAAGTTTCATTTAAAGAGTGAATTTTAAATAAATAATGGAACGCAGCTAACACA
The DNA here is from genome assembly GCA_044357775.1 of Bacteroidia bacterium. Classification (GTDB taxonomy): domain Bacteria; phylum Bacteroidota; class Bacteroidia; order B-17B0; family Aurantibacillaceae; genus UBA4416. The sequence continues at coordinate 14,649 of JBIKOX010000003.1, forward strand.
GATATAATAAGATGAAAAATGATTAAAATAATTTACTAATTGTAACTTGTCTATAACAAAACAAAAATCATATTTAATTATAACAATCAGCGTTCTATAAAAAATAATCTACCATAATTCTCCTTTCTAAATCATATTTAATCATAGCAATCAGCGTCATCTGCGTTCTATAAAAACAAATACCATGGCAAATATTTTTGAATTCAACGGTTACAAACCAGTTATTGATAAATCATCCTTCATACATCCAAATGCTACCGTAACTGGTAACGTGATTATTGGTAAAAATGTATACGTTGGTCCAGGTGCTGCTATTCGAGGTGATTGGGGACAAATTATTATTGAAGATGGTTGTAATGTACAAGAAAATTGCACTATACATATGTTTCCGGGAACTACTGTGTTATTAAAAGAAGCTGCTCATATTGGCCACGGAGCTATTATACATGGCGGTACAATTGGTAAAAATGTATTAGTTGGTATGAATGCTGTTGTTATGGATAATTGCGTTATAGGTGACAACTGCATTATTGGAGCATTATGTTTTGTGCCGGCAGATACAATTATAGAAGATAGAAAAGTGGTTGTTGGAAATCCGGGAAAGGTAGTAAAGGACGTGAGCGATGAAATGATTGCATGGAAAACCAAAGGAACGGCTTTATATCAGCAGTTACCCGCAGACTGTTATGCAACTTTAAAACCTTGTGAGCCTTTGCGCCGAATGCCAGCCTTCAGACCAAATCAACAAAACGAATATAAAACTTGGAACGAAGAAAAAACTAACTTAAAAAAGAAATAGTTACTTAATGGTCATAAGAATAGCATGGAGGTGCAATTAAATTAAGCTTAATATTTAAGGTTAATCCAAAAAAGAAATACCAATCTTTTGTTCTTGGATTTCCTCGCTGTTCATTAATATTACTTCCAGCATTTAACGATCTATCAGAAAGTTTGAAGCCGTTAATATTCGTAAAGGGATTTAGCTTTGTATCGGGGTATGTGCCGCTAACATCATCTAAAAAATCCGTAAAAGTTCTTCGAGGTCCCCATTCAATACCAATACCAACTTGTTTTGTAACGTTCATTTTTGCGCCCACACCAAAAGGAATTGCAATTTGAGTTAATTTATAACCTTTAGTCTGACCTTCAGTATTCAAAGGTTGTAAATCTATCCATAAATTGCCCATTTGCGCGCGTGGTTTAAACGAAAATACATCCAACCCTAAAAATAAATAAGACGTAAATTTGTATTTATCATTGCTAATTCGATATTCTAAAAAATTAAATTCGGCAATGGCATTAAATTCTATAATGTCAGATTTGAAATTTAAATTACGTTGTATTTGATCTTCATTTTCACTTTGAGAATCATCCCCCATAATGGACCCAAAATTTACACCTCCTCTAAAAGCATAGCGGTAATTTGGTGTGAATCTGTAAAATACTCCCGTTGCTGGTTGACTTAAATTAAATTGTTTTGAGGTATTTAAGTCGCCAATGTAATACGAACCACCTAATAAAATACCAAGCTCATGTTGTCTAAAATTTCTTCTTTTTTGTTGCGAAAGCAAAGAAGTGTTTATCACCAAAATAATTAGTAAAATATGTAAGTAAAGTTTCATGTTTGGATATAAACGAAAATAAAATAAAAATAGTATGTATTATTACAATTTAGTGAGGTGATATTATAAAATTAGTATTTTAACTTTATGAGTCATTAATTTATCATCACATACTAATAAATACAATCCCGCAGCTAAGTTCAATCGTTGAAGCAAATAGTGGGATGAGTTGCATTCATCCTGTAAAACAATTTGCCCTGATGAATTAATTAATCTAATTTTTTTTAAGTCCGAATTAGAAAATAAAATGGTTGTTTCGTTGGTTAATGGATTTGGAAATACTTGAATGCCATTTGCTTGTGATACAACTTTGATATTAGTTGTTGTTCCGCAAAGCATAGAGGCAAATCCATCTAATTTGCCGTAACCCCATTTATTATTTGGCAAAGCTGTTGTAGTAAAAAAATCGCTGTAAGCACAATTAATGATAGCTTGTTTTAAATCACGATTTGTTGCTGTTGGATTTTTTTGAAAGTAGAGTGCTGCAAATCCAGCAACAACAGGGCTTGAAGCTGATGTTCCTCCAGCGGTTACATGAAATCCGCCTTGCGCAACTAAATAGGGCGCATTTATTTTTAAATTCATAATATGTGCTAGTGGAGAACTAGTTAAGATAGTTGCTCCTGAGGCTGAAATATCTGGTTTTATTCTGTTATCTCTGGTAGGCCCAAAACTGCTAGTGTACTGCAATTGTCCGGGAACTTCAGTAGTTGTTTGCAAAGTATTGTTTACATCTACGTAATTATTTCTATTAACATAATTTCCAACAGCAATTACCTCGTCGCTACACTGAAAACTGCTAACAATTGTTTGCAGATTATCTGGCATTTTGTACTTTGCAATTTTTGGATAAGTATTTATTGGCGGCAAGTTTGTTGAAACGTAGTCAAAGTTCCAAGAGTCAATGCGGCCAGTTCCTGTATGCGCTATACTCCATAAATAATTTAAACTATCTGCTTGTATAGTAATATCTAATTCATAAACGCCAAAGGAATTTATACTAGCAACACTTGTAACAATACCAATTCGGTGTGAGTTTTTATAAATGGTATCTTTTTTTATGGTATTTAAAGCATAGTTATAAGTTTTAAAATTTGTATTTCCAACATCTGTAAAGTTTGGACGTGTTACACCAATTTGAAATTTTACATTTTTAATTTGATTGGTATCCGAATATTCGGCAAAGGAAAAAGCGTTTGAGTTATTTCTGATCCAAGCAAAATTTGTATCTAAATTGTTACTATTATATCCTACATGAAAATTAGTTGAACCTCCGTTACCACATGATGCTACAAGTGCTCGTCCAGGGGTATTTTTTATTAAGTTGTCTATAATTTGAGCTTCTAAATTTGTACCATCATGGCTTCCGTAATAATCGCCAACGCTAGCATTTACAACTAATGGCTTATTTAATTGTTGCGCTTTAGTAACAATATATTGTAGTGCATCTGCAATTATAAAACCTGGTCTGTTAAAATCTAATGCGACTGCAATAATATCTGCGTTTGATGCAATCCCTTGGTATTTATTTATGGAGTAGCCATTGCCTGCTGCTATTCCTGTGCTATTAGTTCCATGGCCATAATTAGCAAGGTCGTTATGGGTGCATAAACCTAAATCTATATCTGAATTATTCCAATCTTGTCCGTAACCAAAAGGAGACGGTGTATTTACGGAGGTTGGTTTTGTCATATCCCATAAATATTTAATTCTCGAATGTCCGTTAATATCTTTAAAATCTGGATGATTAAAATCTGTTCCACTGTCTATAATTCCAATAATAACGCCAGTTCCGTCGTACGATTGTGCTAAAGGAGCTAAACCTAATTTAATGCCTTTAATTCTATTTCTTACTAAGCATGTATCTGCCATTAATTGCAGTTTATGTTCTGTATATTCTATTCTAATTACATTTTTATGTTTAGCAAGTTGTAGTACTGATTTAATAGTTCCTGTTATTGAATAAATGTTACCTGCTTGGTAATGAAGGGTAACAGCATTAAATTCAAAAAAATTTATTTCGGTATGAGGTTTGCACAAAAGCAGGACATTAATTTTTTCTGTCGGTAAACTGTTATCAATTTTTTTAATTAAATCAGTATTAAAAATTGATTGAGCAAAAATTGTATTTGCTACTATTCCAACAAAAAATGCAAAATAAAACTTCATGGCGTAAATTAATAGGCATTAAATTACAAAAAATTTAGATATTTACAATATGCGATTTATTGTACTCATAGTTGTCTATTATATCGTAGGTAATTATCATCTTCAGGCGCAAGATTCAATTCCGTTTACCAAAGATTTTAGACTATATGAAGGAGTTTATTTGACTTATCAGGATTTTAGATATAATTGGCCAATTTCAAAAGAAAAAATCATTACTTCTATTAACAAGGAGCAACTTGATTTTTATTCAAATTTAGTTGAACAAAATGTTATTGACTTTACAGAAAGAGATGGTTCAGTAGTAAAAGTTAATCCTGAAAATTTATTTGGATACTGTCAAAATAACATCATTTTTATTAATAAGGAAGATAATTTTTTTAGAATACCTGTTTTTGGTGCCATAAGCAATTTTATTGGAACCGTTGAGGTTGTGAATTATTCTCCTGGATTTGATCCCTTTATGAATGCGCCTATGAATAGCACTGCTCGAAAAACCCAGGAAATTAAACAGTATTTATTTGATTTTTATAGTGGCGAGATTGCACCCTTTACTTTAGAAAAGTTAGAAGAATTTTTAAAACGTGACGATGCTATATTTAAAGAATATCATTTACTAAGTAAAAAAAAGAAAAAGGAACTAGCCACTAAGTACATTAGAATGTACAATGAAAAACACCTCGTATATTTTCCAAAAGACTAATGTCGTTTATATTTGAGATTGTTATTTAAACCGTTTTTTATTTTAACTTTATAGCCTTAAATTTTATTTATTATGTCAGAAGTAGGAAGACAAATTATTTATAGTATGGTAAATGTATCTAAGATACATCCGCCACAAAAGCAAGTATTAAAAGATATTTATATCTCCTTTTATTATGGAGCTAAAATTGGTGTTTTAGGTTTAAACGGTTCAGGTAAATCATCTTTATTGCGCATCATGGCAGGTATTGATAAAGATTATTTAGGCGAAATTCATCAATCTCCCGGTTATTCAATTGGTTTATTAGAACAAGAACCAAATTTAGATGAAACTAAAACAGTTATTGAAGTAGTTAGAGAAGGTGCCCAAAAACATGTGGATATTTTAAATGAATTTGAGGAAGTAAACAATAAGTTTATGGACGAAGAAATTTTAAACGATCCAGATAAAATGGATAAGTTAATTAATCGTCAGTCGCAATTACAGGATTTAATTGACCAGCACGATTTATGGAATTTAGATACTCGTTTAGAGCGTGCCATGGATGCACTGCGTTGTGCGGAAAGTGATACTCCTATTAAAATTTTATCAGGAGGTGAGCGTCGCCGTGTGGCTTTATGCAGATTATTATTACAAGAGCCGGATATTTTATTATTAGATGAGCCTACCAATCACTTGGATGCAGAATCAGTTGATTGGTTAGAGCAACATTTACAACAATACAAAGGAACTGTAATTGCGGTAACCCATGATCGTTATTTTTTAGATAATGTTGCTGGTTGGATTTTAGAGTTAGATCGCGGAGAAGGTATTCCTTGGAAAGGAAATTATTCATCCTGGTTAGAGCAAAAAGGAAATCGTTTAAAACAAGAAGAGAAGACAGAAAGTAAGCGTCAAAAAACGTTAGCACGTGAGTTAGATTGGGTTCGTCAGGGAGTAAAAGGTCGCGGTGTAAAACAAAAAGCCCGTTTAAATAACTACGATAAAATGATGAATGAAGATATTAAAGATAAAGAAGAAAGGTTGGAAATCTTCATTCCTAATGGTCCTCGACTTGGTAACGAAGTTATTGAAGCAATTGATGTATCAAAAGGATTTGGAGATAGATTGTTATATGAACATTTAAACTTTAAATTACCACCTGCCGGAATTGTTGGTATTATTGGGCCCAATGGTGCCGGTAAAACAACATTGTTTCGCATGATTATGGCAGAAGAAAAACCAAATTCTGGTGAATTTAAAGTTGGACCTACTGTAAAAATTTCATATGTAGATCAGTCGCATAAGGACTTAGATCCAAATAAAACAGTGTACGACATATTAAGCGGCGGATTAGATAATATTACACTTGGAGGAAAGGCCATGAATTCAAGAGCTTATATTTCTCGTTTTAACTTTGCAGGAAGTGATCAGGGAAAAAAAGTATCTGTATTATCAGGTGGAGAGCGAAATCGTTTACACTTGGCAATGGCATTAAAAAATGAAGGTAATGTGTTGTTACTCGATGAGCCCACCAATGATTTAGATGTAAATACATTACGTGCCTTAGAAGAAGGTTTAGAAAACTTTGCGGGTTGTGCTGTAATTATTAGTCACGATAGATGGTTTTTAGATCGTGTATGTACACACATTTTAGCTTTTGAAGGCGATAGTTCGGTTTATTGGTTTGAAGGTGGCTACAGCGAATACGAAGAAAATCGTAAAAAACGTTTAGGAAATGTTGAGCCAAAACGACCTCGCTATAAAAAGTTAGCGATTTAATGAGTTAAGATATGAATAGTGTGCTTTGAGTACAAACTCTAAAACAAAACGCCGCTTTCTTTAAGAAAGCGGCGTTTTAAATTAAGGAACAGTTTTTACTTTATTGTTTTTAAATTATTTGGTTGGTTTTGTATTTCCCGCACCAGTTTTTACTGCAGGTTTATTTGGTTGACTACCTGGTATTTGGGCAGCTGGCATAGTCTCTAATTTTTTCTTCACAACAGGTAAAATATCGTCAGCAGGTTCAGTGTATAACACATTTCCGCTACTTGTATCTAAAACATACTTGTATCCATTTTCTTTAGCAACTAAATCAATGGCTTTTTTAGCTTTATCATAAATTGGTTTAGATAACTCGCCATATTTACGCTGATAATCTTGTTGAGCTGATGCTTTAAAATCTTCAATACGCTTATTTAAATCTTGTAACTCAGTTTCTTTTGTAGATGCTACCAATGCAGAGTAAGTTTCCTTATTTTTCATATAGTCTGCATATTTAGTTTGTAATTCTGTATCCATTGTAGCAACTTGATTTTCTAAGTCTTTTAAATATTTTTGAGCCACCTCTTGCGCAGTTTTACTTTCAGGCATTGTGGTAATCAAAGAATCTAAGCTAATGTGTGCAATTTTTTGAGCGTTTGCTAATGTTATCGTTCCTGCGGTTAAAGCAACAATTGCAATTGTTTTTACTAAATTTTTCATTTTTAATTGATTGTTTATGTGTTATTTTATTTTTTTGATTTGTTTGATTTATTGTATCCTAAAAAGTTTAAAACATCTTCGCTTTTATCATATTTGCTATTTGTATAAAGTAAAGAAACTTGTCCCGCTTTGTCAAAAATAAAAGCTAGGCCACCTCTCTCAGCTACTTGTTTTACGGCATTATAAACTTTATCTTGAATTGGCTTAACCAATTCCATGCGTTTACTAAATAATTCGCCATCAACACCAAAACGCTGTTTCTGTAATTCTTTAACTTCTTTTTCTTTATTAATTATTTCGTTTTCACGTTTTTTTCTCATATCGTCTGTTAGCAAAACAGATTCAGCTTGATAAATTTTATATAGCTTATCAATTTCGCTATATTTTGCTTCAATTTCTTTTTGCCAATCTACCGAAATTTTATCCATTTCGGCCTGAGCTGCTTTATATTCAGGAATATTTGACAAAATATATTCTGTATCTACATAACCCGTTTTTTGAGCCAATGAAATGGAGCAGATAGCAAGAAGTGTGCATAATGATAAAATTATTTTCTTCATAGTAGTATTGTTTTTAATGGATAATCATAACGTGTGCCAAGTTACATTTATTTTAACAATTAACATTTTTTTCGTTTTTATAATTCACCTAATTGAGCCCCTAACGTAAAGTGAAACTGTCCTTTACCATTACCAGATCCTGGATTTCCAGGAATATTATCAAAGCCCCAACCGTAATCTAATCCTAATAAACCAAACATTGGTAAAAATACTCTTAAACCAAATCCTGCACTACGCTTAACCTGAAAAGGATTAAAATCTTTATATCTTGCCCAAGTATTTCCTGCTTCTGCAAATCCTAAAATAAATATAGTAGCTTGTGGGTTTAAGGAAATTGGATATCGTAATTCCATTGTATATCTTGCGCATAAAGGATCTCCGCTAGTACTTGATAGTGAATTATCGGTGTAACCTCTTAAGGCAATTATTTCTCGAGCAACAAAGTTTTGAAAACCACTTAAACCACTGCCGCCCATATAATATCTCTCAAATGGAGAAACACCAACAGTTTTATTATACATACCAAGAATTCCATAACCTATTTTTGTTCTCAATACTAAATTGCGTGCTTCTTTTCCTTCGCCAGCTTTTTTATTAGTTAATTGTGTATACCACTCAGCAGTAAATTTATATTTTTGATATTCAATAAATTTGAATTTTTCAGCAATAGTTGCTGTGCTATAATCTTTACCATTAAATAAAGAGTAGGGAGGTGTAAACTGACCTAATAAGGAAAAATTAGAGCCGTTTTTAGGAAAGATTGGTGCGTCGATACTATTACGTGTAATATTAATTTTACAGTTAAAATCATTTGCGTAACCATTCGCTAAGATAAAAAAGGAATAATTTTGTAATTCATAATAATTGTAACTAGCTTCTGAATATAAAGAGAAAAAATCATCCGGTTTTTTTAAACGCTTTCCAAAACCAACCGAACCACCAATAATTTTCATGGTACTTCTATTGACGTTTAAAATTTTATTTCCTTCGGCGTCATTTACATATTTTTTTGAACCAGTTGAATTAAACATAGAATAAAATGCTGAAACACTTAATGAATTTGGTTTTTTTCCACCTAGCCAAGGCTCGGTAAATGATAGATTGTAAGATTGATAAAAGATACCATTTGTTTGGGCCCTGATGCTAAATTTCTGACCATCTCCAGTTGGTAAAGGACTCCAAGCTGATGGTTTAAAAATATTTTTCATTGAGAAATTATTAAAAGATAATCCCAAAGTTCCAACTACGCGGCCGCCTCCCCAACCACCAGATAATTCAATCTGGTCAGAAGGTTTTTCTTCAACGCGGTATTCTATATCAACAGTTCCATCCGCAGCATTTGGTGTAGGAGTTACCCCTAACTTTTCAGGATCAAAATAACCCAACTGACTTAATTCCCTTTGCGTTCTAATAATATCAGAACGACGAAATAATTGACCAGGCCTTGTTCTTATTTCCCTGTATATGACGTGATCATTTGTTTTAGAATTTCCTAAAACTGTTACTCTATTAATTATTGCTTGCTTTCCTTCGTAAATGTGTATATCTAAATCAATGGTGTCATTACGCACATTTACTTCTTGCGGAGTTACATTAAAAAATAAATATCCATCGTCCATATATATTGAAGAAATATCATAGCCGTTAGGATTCATCATTAATTTTTGGTCTAGTAACGATTGATCAAAAATTTCACCTTTTTTGATATTTAAAATAGTGTCTAACTGACCACTACGGTATTTAGCATTGCCAAACCACTTTATATTTCCAAAATAATATTTATTTCCTTCTTCAACAAATACATCAATATTTACGCGATTCTTTTTTACAAAATAAACAGTGTCTTTTGCAATGCGAGCATCACGGTAGCCCTTACCATTGTATTTTGTAATAATACTTGGTAAATCTTTTTCTAAATTATCCTCTAAATATTTACCGGAATTCCAAAATGTATATAGTTTAAAAGGCTTACTATCGCTCATTTTACGACGAAGTTTCCAGGCAGGAATTATAGTATTGCCATATAAATTTAAATCCTTTATTCGCACTTTTTTTCCTTTGCTCACATTTATGTACACTATAACATGAGGAGTTTTAGAAGTTTTATCTGGTTCGGAGGTAATATCAACTTGCGTGTGATAAAAACCTTTGTTCACATAAAAATCTTTTACTATATTTTTAATATATCCTAGTGTGTAATCCGTTACTACCTTCTCTCTAATCAAACGTATTTTTCCTCGTATTTCATCTGCATCATTTTTTTTGACGTTACCTTTGAATGAGAATTTTGATAGCCTTGGTTTTTCTACCACCGTAATTTTTAAGAATGCTTCTTCGCCAATAGTTTTTACTAAGTAAATTTTTACATCTTCAAATAAACTTTGCTTCCATAAATTTTTAATTGCTTCAGCAATCTTATCTCCTGGTATTTGAATTTTGTCACCATAATTTATTCCTGATAATAATCTTACAATATTTTTATCAGTATATTCAGAACACTCAATTTCTATTCCGGATATTGTATATTCCTTAGGTTTAGACCAGTCTAATTGCTCAACATCATTTGATTGAACAGGCGGTACCACTTGGGCTTGTGCTGTTTTTAAAAAAACAAAAAGTAGTAGGAAACAAAAATATTTAAAAAATGTCATTATTAAAGTTGGGTTAATTGATCGCTAGTTTTTCCAAAACGGCGCTCGCGATTTTGGTAATTAAGTATAGCTTCATACAAATCATCTTTTCGAAAATCTGGCCACAACTTATCTGTAAAATAAAATTCTGCATATGCTAATTGCCATAATAGGAAATTACTAATACGGTGTTCGCCGCTAGTTCTTATCATTAATTCTGGATCAGGAATATGTTTAGTGCAAAGGTACTGTTCAATATTTTTTTCGGTTATGTCTTCAATATTTACTTGGCCATTTTTGGCATCAGCAGCAATTTGTTTTACTGCAGAAATTAATTCCCATTTTGATGAATAGCTTAATGCTAGCACTAAAGTTAATCCGGTATTTTTGGATGTTAACTCAATAGATTCATTTAATTCTTGCAAACACGCAGGAGGCAAACTGTTTAAATTTCCAATAGCTTGTAACCTTACGTTTTTATTATTAAGTTGAGGTGTTTCAGCAGTAATAGTTGAAACTAGTAATTCCATCAGCGCATCAACTTCTTCTTTCGGTCTGTTCCAATTTTCAGTGCTAAATGCATATAGTGTAATGTATTTTACTCCAACTTCGCCTGCAGCAGCAACAACATCTCTAACCGAATTTACACCTTCATAATGACCATAAATACGATTTTCGCCTTGCTTCTTAGCCCATCTGCCATTACCATCCATAATAATAGCAATGTGCTGAGGTACTTTTTCTTTATTTATTTGGGCGACTAAACTCATTTATTTATGTGCCACGAATTTACACTTTTAGCCGATATATGGCAAATAATACGAGCAATTCATCTTAATTTGTGTTAATTACAATTTGCTTAAAAAAAGCACCCTACTTTTGGAGCAAATTATAAAAGTGAATAATAAAACTTGTATCTTACTTCACCTTATTTTTAGCAAAAAACCAAATTTATATTGATTATCCATTTTTAACAATTAACATTTTAATACTATGAACAGAATATTGGTAATCCTGACAATTGATACAGATAATTTACCTGCAAATTTTCAGGAAATTATAAAACACGAATGAGAAGTAGGAGCTCAATGGAAAGCTGCAGGATTTTTAGACCAATTATTTTTGAGACAAACCAAAAATGGTGCGGTGCTTATTTTTAAAGATATTGATGAAGCTAAAGTAAATGAATTAATGCCGACTTTACCGCTTTACAAGTTAAAAAAATCTATAGAAATTCTTTCACTTATCAAGGATCAAGAGTTTTAATTACTGGAGGTTTAAAAAAAATAAAAATGGATAGAAAAATTATTTTCTATCCATTTTTTCGTGGAGAATATCGGATTCGAACCGATCACCTCTTCACTGCCAGCGAAGCGCTCTAGCCAAATGAGCTAATCCCCCGATATTAGTGATAAAAGATAAGTTGTTAGAATTTTAAAAACCAGCAACTTCAATCAAACAACACATTATAATTTGGCTTTAATTTCAACCATATCATAACCTTCAATAATATCATCAACTTTAATATCATTGTAGCCGTCAATATTTAAACCACATTCATAGTTTGTTGTAACTTCTTTTACATCATCTTTAAAGCGTTTTAATGAACCTAAGCCGCCTGTAAATACAACAATGCCATCTCTAATAACACGAATTTTAGTATTACGCATTACCTTTCCGTCTAACACATAACAACCTGCAATTGTACCAACTTTAGTGATATTAAATACTTCGCGAATAACAATGTTACAAACGATTTTTTCTTCAAATTCAGGAGCTAACATTCCTTCCATTGCCGCTTTAACTTCATTAATAGCATCGTAAATAATAGAATATAAACGAATATCAATTTCTTCTGTCTCTGCTAATTTACGAGCAGTAACAGATGGACGAACCTGGAAACCAACGATTATCGCATTTGATGCACTTGCTAACATCACATCTGTTTCGCTGATGGCTCCAACTGATTTATGAATAATGTTTACTTGAATTTTTTCGGTAGATAATTTTAATAACGAGTCAGATAATGCTTCAATAGAGCCATCCACATCACCTTTCACAATAACATTTAATTCTTTGAAATCACCAATCGCTAAACGACGACCAATCTCATCTAATGTAATATGTTTTTGGGTACGGATACCTTGTTCGCGTTGTAATTGTAAACGTTTGTTAGCTAATTCACGTGCTTCTCGTTCATCACTCATGACGTTAAACTTATCTCCAGCTGTAGGCGCACCATTTAATCCTAATAATTGAACCGGCATTGAAGGTCCAGCCTCTTTTACATTTAAACCAAGTTCGTTAGTCATTGCTTTTACTCTGCCACTATGACAACCCGCTACAACAATATCACCAATGCGCATTGTTCCTTTTTGAACAATAATATCTACAACGTGTCCACGACCTTTATCTAATTTTGCTTCAATAACAGAACCTGATGCTTTTGCTTTTGGATTTGCTTTTAAATCTAATAGCTCAGCTTCTAAAACAACTTTTTCAAGAAGTAAGTCAATATTTTTACCCATTTTAGCAGAAATCTCTTGGCATTGAACTTTACCGCCCCATTCTTCCACTAATATATTCATTGCCGATAATGCTTCACGAATTTTGTCAGGATTTGCTCCTGGTTTATCAATTTTATTGATAGCAATAATCATTGGTACACCTGCAGCTTGGGCATGATTAATCGCCTCCTTTGTTTGAGGCATTACGCTATCATCTGCAGCTACTACAATAATGACAACATCCGTAACTTTAGCTCCACGAGCACGCATCGCAGTAAAAGCCTCGTGACCAGGAGTATCTAAAAAAGTGATTGATTTACCGCTTTCCATTTTTACATTGTAGCTACCAATATGCTGAGTAATACCACCGGCTTCTCCAGCAATTACATTTGATTTTCTGATATAATCCAATAGAGATGTTTTACCATGATCTACGTGTCCCATGATTGTAACAATAGGTGGTCTTTCAACTAAATCTTCCGGATTTTCAGCCTCTTGCTCTTCAATAGCTTCTTGCACTTCTACACTTACAAACTCAGTTTTAAATCCAAATTCTTCTGCAACAATAGCTAAAGTTTCTGCATCTAGGCGCTGATTAATGGATACAAATAATCCTAAACTCATACAAGTTGAGATGATTTGCGTAACAGATACATCCATCATTTGCGCCAACTGATTGGCAGAAACAAACTCAGTAACTTGCAATGTTTTCTTTTCTAAATCAGATAATTCTTGCTTTTCAGCCATTTTATCTCTTACTTCATCACGCTTATCTCTGCGATATTTTGATGTTTTTGATTTAGAACCTTTGCTGCTTAAGCGTGCTAATGTTTCTTTTATTTGTGCTTGAATTTCTACATCTGTTAAGGCAGGACGAGCTTCTCTAGGGACGTTTTTTCTAGCACGAGGATCTCCATATTTTTCTTTCGCTTTTTCTTTGGCAATTTGAGCTTGTTCTGTTCCAACTTTTTTAATTTCTTCAGCGCTCATTCCGCCTTTGCGAATACGCTTGCGTTTTTTCTTATCAATGTTGGCACCGGCAGCTGGTCCGTTTGATTTTTTTATTTCCTTATTTACGGGCAATTCAATTTTACCCATAATTTTTGGACCTTCTAATTTTTGATAAACTGTTTCGTGAAAAACTTCTTTTTGTTCTTCTGATTCAGTAGATTCAACATTAATAGTGGCCTCAACTATTGGTGAAGATTCAATTGGAGTAGGGAGTTCTAACTCTACATTTTTATTTTCACCATTCGTTTTAGAAGTTTTTTCTTCAGATTTTTTCTCCTCTTCTTTTTCCTTCTTACTTTTCTTATCAGGTTTTGTTTTTTGATTTAAAGCGCTTAAATCCATTTTCCCTAAAACTTTAGGGCCGGCAATGGTTGTATTACTATCCTCAATTACTGCGGATTGCTCAATAGGTTTTACTAACTCTGCAAATTTTTCTGCTTGTAACCTAGCCTCTTCTAATTTTCTTTTTTCTTCGGCAATCTTTGCAGCTTCGGCTGCAAGCTTTTCTTTTTCGCGAAGTTCTTCAAGTTCCTTAGCTTTAATACTTTTGAGGTCTTCAACAACAATCGACTCGCGCTTTAATTTATTAAGATTAAGCCCAACATGTTGAGCTTCTTCTTTAGCAGACTTATCTCCTGAGAACTCTTTTGATAGCAAAGAATATTCTTCATCACCAATTTTAGCATTGGGATTATTTTCTACTGAGCGACCCTTTGTGGCCAAGAATTCAGTAATTTTCCCTAAGGATAAATTAAACTCCTTGGCTACTTTACTTAATCGCATTGTTTTTGCGTCTGACATATTATTAATTTCCTCTTCTTTATGTAATCAAAATTGCTTTTTTTGTTTTTAAAAGAAAGCTAACTTTATTGTTCATGTTGTTTGAAATTGGTGTTTAGTGGTTTGATTTTTTAATCTCAATTTTCCAGCAAACAAATACTCCTTTCAACATAACTTATTTTTTAATCTTCAAATTCAGATTGCAGAACTTGCTTTACATCTTCAATAACATCTTCTGTTAATCCCGTGCGACGAACCAAATCACTTACATTTAATTCTAAAACTGCTTTTGCTGTATCGCATCCAATAGCTTGTAATGCACTAATAACCGCTTCATCAATTTCGTCCGAGAATTCAATTAAATCAACATCATCAATATCAACAACTGCTTCATCATTATCACGGAATACATCAATTTCGTACCCAGTTAATTTACCAGCCAATTTAATATTAAATCCACCCTTACCAATTGCTAACGAAATTTGATCAGGTTTTAAAAATACTTCAGCACGTTTTGTATCTTCATTTAACTTCACTGAAGTTACTTTTGCAGGACTAAGAGAACGCTGAATTAGCAATTGAGTATTTGACGTATAATTAATTACATCAATATTTTCATTTTTTAATTCGCGAACAATTCCGTGAATACGAGAACCTTTCATTCCAACACAAGCCCCAACAGGATCAATACGGTCATCATAAGATTCAACTGCCACTTTAGCTCTTTCTCCTGGTTCACGAACAATTTTTTTGATGGTAATTAAACCGTCAAAAACTTCAGGAACTTCCATTTCAAATAAACGCTCTAAAAAGGATGGAGCAGTACGAGACATAATTACTGACGGTGTTCCATTTTTTAATTCAACTTTATAAACTACAGCCTTTACAGTATCACCTTTCTTAAAAAAGTCAGATGGAATTTGTTCAGTTTTTGGTAATAATAATTCGTTGCCTTCATCATCTAACAACATTATTTCTTTTTTCCAAACCTGATATACTTCAGCAGTAATGACATCTCCAATACGTTCTTTATATTTGTTATAGATGCCAGTTTTTTCTAATTCAAGTATTTTTTGTACTAAATTTTGACGAACAGATAGTACATTACGACGGCCAATTTCATCTAATTTTACTAATTCAGTAACTTCTTCTCCAATTTCAAAATCAGGTTCAATTTTTTGAGCATCTGTTAAACTAATGTGTTTGTTTGGATCATAATCAAACGAATCGTCCGCAAACTCATCATCCACAATTGTTCTGTTTTTATAAATTTCAATATCTCCTTTATCTGGATTAACAATAATATCAAAGTTTTTATCGGAACCATATTTTTTGATTAACATGGCACGGAATACCTCTTCGATGATGCTCATTAACGTTGCGCGATCGATGTTTTTGTCTTCTTTAAATAACGAGAATGATTCAATTAAATTTACACTTTCCATTGTTTTGTTTTTTTAAAATGGTAATACTGATTTTGTTTCTTTTATTTGATTATAATTAAATGTTATATCTTCTATAACGGTTTGGTTTCCTTTTCCTACTGTTTTTTTCTCTCGTCTTGTTTCTTCGAGCACAAATTCATTGTCATTGGCACTTTTTAGCAGGCCTTCGTGCTTTCCTCCTTCTTTTGTAATAACTTTAACCTTAGAGCCTACATACTTTTTATATTGAGCTAGTACTTTAAATGATTCCGTTGCGCCAGGGGAAGAAACTTGCAATTCAAAATCTTCTTTTTCTCTATCTAAATTGCTTTCAACATATCTACTTAATTCAACGCACTCTGCAATTAGGATATGATTTGGCGCATCAATAAAAATTTCAATAATACTGCCAGTACGAATTTTTATATCAACAATAAATTTATCAGACCCCTCAAAGTGAGCCTCAATCAGTTCTATTATTGTTTGTTTTTTTATCATTTTAGTAAAATAAAAAAGGGACTAATTTGTCCCTCATCATTACTATCTTCATTTTTCGATGACAAATATATACTAAAAATTCTTTAAAACAAAATAATTTTAGCTAAATGATGTATCATTTGTAATAAATATAAGTTGCTAATAGGTTATTTTACAGACATACTTATTTGTTTTTAATTATTATATTGCTTAGCAAGCTTAATTATTTGAATTTCTGTTTTTGCAAAAAGGTCTATTTTTACGGGCTTTATTTGTATTTGATTTGCATTAAAGTTATTCCTTATCATATGTTGCCGAGCATTAAATTTACATTTATTTAATGTAAATAATTACTTGATTGTTGTTTTATTTACAAAAAAAAATGGCATGTAATCGATATATAGGATTAAAAAAACACTGCAAATTTTAATAAATTATGTGAGATTAAAATAATGACGCAAATAATTTTATGATAAGCGTACGTTATGTTTAAATCCACTTTTGTAGTAATAAAAAAAGTCGCTTTAAATTAAATGTTTGATAAACAGTTAATTACTAACTAGTTTTTTTTTTTGATATTTGCAACATACGCTTATCTTTGTCACGAATTTTAAAACTAAAACACAATGTCAGACATTTCAACAAAAGTAAAATCTATTATTGTAGATAAATTAGGTGTAGAAGAAAAAGAGGTAACTCCAACTGCAAGTTTCACTAACGACTTAGGTGCAGATTCTTTAGATACAGTAGAATTAATTATGGAATTTGAAAAAGAATTTAACATAGCAATTCCAGATGATCAAGCAGAAAAGATTGCTACAGTAGGAGATGCTATCTCTTATATTGAGGCAAATGCTAAGAACTAAGAACTTTAATTTTTAAAATTTTTCTTTATGCAATTTAAGCGCGTAGTAGTTACGGGACTTGGTGCTGTTACACCATTAGGTAGTACTGTTAATGATTATTGGACAAATATAATTAACGGTGTTAGCGGTGCCGCACCTATTACACGTTTTGATGCATCTAAGTTTAAAACTCGTTTTGCTTGCGAAGTAAAAGGGTTTAAGCTAGAAGATTACTTTGATAGAAAAGAAGCACAACGTTTAGATGCTTTTTCTCATTATGGTATCGCTGCTTCTGTCCAAGCAGTAGCTGATTCTGGTATTGACAAAGAAGGAATTGATAAAAATGAAATTGGTGTTATTTGGGGCTCAGGTATTGGCGGTTTAGATACTTTTCAAACAGAGACATTTAACTTCGCAAAAGGTGATGGTACTCCACGATTTAATCCATTCTTTATTCCTAAAATGATTGCTGATATATGTTCTGGACATATTTCTATTCGTTTTGGATTTAGAGGTCCGAACTTCACAACCGTTTCAGCATGCGCATCATCAACTACTGCTTTAATTGATGCTTTCACTTACATTCGTTTGGGAAGAGCAAATGCAATTGTTACCGGTGGTTCTGAAGCTGCTATTAACGAAAGCGGTATTGGTGGATTTAATGCTTGTCAGGCAATGAGTATGCGTAATGATAGTCCGGAAACAGCTTCACGACCTTACGATAAAGAACGTGATGGTTTTGTTTTAGGGGAAGGTGGCGCCTGCTTAGTTTTAGAAGAATTAGAGCATGCTTTGGCACGTGGTGCAAAAATTTATGCTGAAATTATTGGTGGTGGTATGAGTGGCGATGCGTTTCATATTACCGCTCCTCATCCAGATGGCTTAGGTGCTACTTTAGTGATGCAACGTGCATTGAAGGATGCTGGAATTTCTGCAAACGAAGTTGATTATATTAATACACATGGCACTAGTACACCATTAGGTGATGGCGCTGAATTAAAAGCGATTACCAATATTTTTGGTGAGCACGCTTATAAAATAAACATTAGCTCTACTAAATCGATGACAGGCCATTTATTGGGCGCTGCTGGTGCTGTAGAAGCTATTGCAACTGTTTTAGCAGTGCAAAATGACATTGCTCCGCCAACTATTAATCATGTTAATGTTGATCCGGAAATTGACCCGAAATTAAATTTAACATTTAATAAAGCTCAGAGACGTACCATTAATGTTGCCATTAGTAATACATTTGGCTTTGGTGGACATAACGCTGCTATTGTTGTAAAAAAATACATCGCTTAATTTACTGCTTTGATAAAACTTTTATCAGTTTTAACGCCACTCTCAACAAAAGATAAAGAGTTTAAACAAAAACTAAAGAATATTTTAGGATTCAGTCCTACAAATATTGCTTTGTATAAACAAGCCTTTAGACATAGCTCATCCTCAAACGAAATTACAGAACATTTACAAAGTAACGAACGCCTAGAATTTTTAGGCGATGCAATTTTAGGTGCTGTAGTTGCTGAATACTTATTTAAATTATTTCCCACAAAAGACGAAGGATTTTTAACTCAAATGCGCAGTAGAATTGTTAATGGACAAAATTTATTTATGCTCTCCAAAAAATTTGGATTTGATGTCTTGTTAAATTCGCGCTTAACAAAAAAAGAAAAGGTAAGTTCCTCAGCTTACGGTGATGCTTTTGAATCTTTTATTGGTGCAGTTTTTATGGACAAAGGATTTGACGTTGCTAAAAAATTTATTTTAAACCGAATTATAAAATCTCATTTGGATATTAATGAGTTGTTACAAAATGATACGGATTATAAATCGCAATTTCAAATTTTAATGCAGCGTCAAAAAAAGCAATTTGAATATACTATATTAAAGGAAGATCATACCGGAAAGGAAAAATTGTACGTAGTTCAATTATCAATTGATGGTGTTGAGCAAGCTGTATTTGAGCATCGATCAAAAAAAGTAGCAGAGCAAAAAGTAGCGCAATTAGTTTTGGAGAAATTAGCTATAGATAACTAGTTTTTTGTTTGATGATTTAGCTAAAAAGTCAGCTCGTTAATCGGTCGCAGAAACCTCCATTACTTTTGAATTTTGCGAGGCATAATAGATTGGTGTTGTTGATTTACGTGATGCCAAATAATTACAGTATGTGTCCGAATAATTTTTACGCTCTGTAATCACTTGTTCATAATTTCCATTTAAGCCAATCATTAATTCACACGCTTCTCTAACAGCTCCATTTCCTCCGACAGAACCAGTTTTATAATCTGCTAGGTGATGTTTTAAAACGTACTCGTTAAATAATGGATTAGCATTTCGTGGAATAAAAATTCGCAAGCCGCATTCATCTGCCAAACCTAAATCTAAAACATCATCAAATACATACGCTATTTCATTTAATGAAATATGATGAGCAGCACATAAATGCTTAGCCGCATCTATTTTATTAGCAAATTTTGAATACGAAGCGTGAAATCTTTCTCGATCAATTAACGTAAATGCTGCTGAGTTTTTTTCTCCTGAGATAACTGCAGTTGTTGGTAGTGTTTTATGATGTAAATAATATGAAAACCTCAATAAATTAGTGCCCATACTGTCTGCCTCATTAAACCGACTTTGTAATAGATGGTCTTTCCCAGCATCCGTAAAAACACCATCCCAATCAAACACAAACGCCTTAATATGTTTCATTTTTTCAATTAAACTTGCTTCGGGCAAAATAAATTCTCCGCCAATTTCAGTAAATACTTGTGTGAGGTGTGACATGGTGTTTTGTTTTATCAGATAATAAAGATAGTTAAAGTATTAGAGATAAATAAAAAATGGAACGCTGATTTTTGATGATGGTTATGATAAAATAGGATTTCTTTGAACGAAAAAAAATAATCATAAATAATCTGCGTCATCTGCGGTCTATTCTTTAAAACATAAAATAAAAAATGGAACGCTGATTTTTATGATGATTAAGGTAAAATGAGATTTCTTTGAGTGTAAAAAAACAATCATAAATAATCTGCGTCATCTGCGTTCTATTCTTTAAAACATAAAATAAAAAATGGAACGTTGATTTTTAGGATGATTAAGGTAAAATGAGATTTCTTTGGGCGAGAAGAAAAACAATCATAAATAATCTTTGGCATCTGCGTTCTATTATTAAAAACACAAAAGCGCTACCAAATGGCTACGCTTTTTAATTAGTGCTTTGTAAATCTAATTTTAACCTTTCATATCTTGAATGTCTAACATTCCAACTGGTTTCCCGCCTTCTGTTACAACAATCGTATCTACATTTGTTTTTTTGAATAATGCCGAAGCATCATTTAATAATACACCGCCTTCAATCGTAATTGGTTCGCGGTATTCTAAATCAGATAAGTTTTTAGATAAAATATCTCTTCCTTTTTCTCCGATTAATTTACGTAAGCTACCATCTGTAAATACACCTTTAATACTTCCATCTGCCTTAGTAACGGTAACTGCACCATAACCAAATTCAGTCATTTTAATAATAGCATCTGTCACAGAAGTATTTTCAGCAACTAATGGATTAATGCCTTTAATCGCTTCTTTCACTTTCACCATCATTAAACGTGTATCTTGGATAAACTGATCCGTACCTAAAGTCGTGAAGTTATTCTCAGTTAATTGTTTGATAATTTTTAGTGGAACGGTGATTGTGTGAACGCCAATATTAATAGCGTTACGAACGTGCTCTGCATTACGAACAGATGAGAACATGATTTTTGTATCATAATCATATAAATCAACTGCGTCAACACATTGTTGAACTAAAGCTAATGCATCATGTCCTTGATCTTGCAAACGGCCAACTAATGGGCATACATAGGTTGCACCTGCTTGCATAGCCATATAAGCTTGTTGAAGTGTATATACTAAATGTACGTTAACTAAATAATCTTTATCACGTAACATTTTACAAGCACGAACGCCTTCTAATGAAACGGGAATTTTAAATACTGTTTTCTTTGGATCTAAGCCTAATGCTAATTGACGTTCAGCTTCCGCTAAAACTTCTTCTGCAGAGTTTCCTAATGCTTCAATTTGCAGTACTGGAACCATTTTGCTCAACTTTACAATTGTTCCATCAATATCTGTAATACCTTCTTTTTGCATGAAGGTAGGAGTTGTTGTAAGACCATTTAAGAATCCTAATTTAAAACCTTCTTCAATTTCGTTAAGGTTTGCTGAATCTAAATATAATTCCATTTTATTTATTTTAGTTAAGGTTCAAATATACAATTAATTACGAATTTAATATACGAATATTACTAATCTGCGTGAGAGTTATTCTGCAGGATTAGTATTGTACTAATCATTTTATTAATTTATGATTCAATAGCTCTTACACCTGGCAAAGATCCCTGTTCAATGTATTCTAATAATGCGCCACCGCCCGTGCTAACATAACTTACCTGGCTTGCTAAGTTGTACTTGTTAATAGCGGCAACACTATCTCCTCCTCCAATTAATGAAAATGCGCCTAATTTAGTTGCTTCAGTAATGGCTAATGCCACTTGCTTGGTCCCATTTTCAAAATTACTCATTTCAAAAACTCCCATTGGACCATTCCATAAAATAGTTTTAGAGTTTTTAATGACTTCACTATACGTTTTAATAGTTTCTGTGCTAATATCTAAACCCATCCAGCCTTCCGGAATTGTATTAATATCACTGTGTTTGATATTGGCGTCATTAGCAAAATTATCAGCAATAACGGCATCTGCAGGAATATACAAATTAACGCCTTTTGCCTTTGCTTTCTCCAATAATTCTTTTGCTAATTCTAATTTATCATCCTCACATAATGATTTTCCAATAGTTCCCCCCATTGCCTTAACAAATGTAAAAGCCATGCCGCCGCCAATTAAAATATTATTGGCTTTACTCATTAATTGTTCTATAATTAAAATCTTATCACTCACTTTTGCACCACCAACAATTGCAGTAAATGGCGCTATCGCTCCATTAATTACTTTGTCAATGCTAGCTATTTCGTTTGCCATTACATATCCAAAACACTTGGTTTCTGCCGCGAAAAACTGCGCAATAACTGCCGTAGATGCGTGATAGCGATGAGCTGTTCCAAAAGCATCATTTACATAAATATCTCCATGTTTGCTTAATTTTTCAGCAAAAGCAACATCTCCTTTTTCTTCTTCTTTATAAAAACGTAAATTTTCTAATAATAATACTTGACCAGGTTTTAAGGCTGCTGACATTTCAAAAGCCTCTTCACCGATGCAGTCATCTGCAAAGGCAACTTCAGATCCTATTAACTTACTAACTGAGCTGGCAATATGTTTTAAAGAATATTTATTATTTGGTCCTTCTTTTGGTCTGCCAAGATGAGACATTAAAATTACACTACCTCCATTTTCTATAATTCGCTTAATAGTTGGCACAGCTGCTCTAATGCGAGTATCATCCGTTACTTCAAAATCATTATTTAAAGGGACATTAAAATCTAACCTTATTAATGCCTTTTTGTTTTTAAAATTTAAATTATCTATTGTTTTCATTCTGGATGTTTTTTGCGACTTACTTTTATCCTTATGAAATTTTCATTGGTTTTATTTTACTTTTAACTATAAAAGCATTAGGATAATCTTCTTTAATTTTCTTTAATAAATTATAAGCCTCTAATTTTGTTTTAAAATCTCCAACTAAAACTACAAAATTAGGCTGCTGATAATCAATGATGGTGGATAAATCTATATGTTTGTTATCAAACTTTGCTTTTACTTCTTCGGCCTTACTTCTATCTCCGCTAAAATGAATTTTAACTCTATAGCCATCGCTTTCCCCATTGTTTCGCTTATGGTATTCCGCTTTTTTTTCTTGCAACGCGCGCACTTTTAAAGACGTTTGAATAGCATTACTGTTAGGGTTTTCCTGAGCGCGCAAAACTATTTGTTGAGTAAAAAGAACTATACTATAAATTAGATATTTCACAATGCAAAAATAGACAAATTACATCAATATTTGAGCAATTTAATAAACCTTAACGACTTGTTTTTCAATAAATAACTTCTTATTTAATTTATTGCATTAAAATACTATCGTTCACAACTTATTTTGCAGCTATATTTACATTAAAATCATTACATTAGCCCTATTTTTTAACGAAAATCACAATGGACAAATTCTCCTATATTGGCACAAGCGATGTAAACGCAATTGAAAGTTTATTTTTACAATATTCTCAAGATTCAAATTCTGTGGATGCCTCATGGCGCGATTTTTTTAAAGGCTTTGAATTTGCTCGAACATCATACGAAACAGACGGTGGAGCAATTCCTGAAAATGTAACTAAAGAATTTAAAGTACTTGGTTTGATAAATGGCTACCGTCAGCGCGGTCATTTATTCACGAAAACAAATCCTGTTCGTCAGCGTCGTAATTATGAACCTTCCTTGGCACTTGAAAATTTTGGCTTGGCTGATAAAGATTTAGAAACTGTTTTTCAGGCAGGAAATGAGATTGGAATTGGCACTGCCAAATTAAAAGATATTATTACTCATTTAGAAACAACCTATTGTCAAAGTATTGGAGTAGAATACTTGTACATGCGTGAACCAAAAGTTTTAAAATGGTTACGAGAGCGCATGGAGAAAAATAAAAACACTCCTGCTTTTTCTACCGATGAAAAAAAGGTAATTCTTAAAAAATTAATGCAGGCAGTTGTTTTTGAAAATTATTTACATACAAAATTTGTAGGACAAAAACGTTTTTCTTTGGAAGGGGGCGAGGCTGTAATCCCCGCCATCAATGCATTAATAGAGCATGGCGCTAATTTAGGTATTCAGGATTATGTAATTGGAATGGCTCACCGTGGACGCTTAAACGTATTAACCAACATCATGAATAAAACTTATAAAGATGTATTTACTGAGTTTGAAGGGCGACCAAGTGAGGATTCTTTATTTGATGGGGATGTTAAATACCATATGGGATATTCATCAGATCAATTAAGTGATGATGGAAAAAATATTCATATAAGTTTAACACCAAATCCATCTCACTTGGAAACATCAGCTGCTGTAGTGCAAGGAATTGTTCGATCAAAAATTGATAGCAAGCATAATGGAGATAATTCTAAAGCGTGTGCTATTAGTTTGCATGGTGATGGTGCTATTGCAGGTCAAGGTTTGGTTTATGAATTGGTTCAAATGAGTCAGTTAGATGGTTATAAAACTGGAGGAACAGTTCACTTTGTAATTAATAATCAAATTGGGTTCACTACTAAT
>JBIKOX010000188.1:0-5646 GCA_044357775.1 Bacteroidia bacterium
TATGCTCGTAACGCTATATTTTCCGGTCTATTACCAAGCGAAATGGAAAAACGTCATCCCGATTGGTGGAAAAATGATGAAGATGAGGGAGGTAAAAATATGCATGAAGAAGATTTTTTAAACGCACAGTTAAAGCGTTTAGGTAAGGATGTGAAACTGAGTTATAACAAAATAACCAATTTTGCGGCTGGAAAAAAGCTTTCAGAAAACATGAGTAACTTAATGAATAATAAGCTCAACGTAATCGTTTATAACTTTGTAGATATGTTAAGCCATTCTCGCACAGAGTCTGAAATGATTAGAGAGTTAGCGGATGATGAACCGGCGTATAGAAGTTTAACTGTTTCCTGGTTTGAACATTCTCCTTTACTAGAAATGATTAAGTATATTGCCTCTAAAAAATGTAAATTGGTAATTACAACTGATCATGGAACTGTTCATGTAAAGGAACCTACAAAAGTAGTTGGCGATAAAAGTGTTAATACAAATTTACGCTATAAGCAGGGTAGGGCGTTGGATTACAATGCTAAAGAGGTATTTGAAATAAAGAATCCTAGCGATGCTTTTTTACCAAAGCAAAATGTAAGTACAAGATATATTTTTGCTAGGGAAGATAAGTTTTTTGCCTATCCAAATAATTTTAACCATTATGTGCAATATTACAAAAACACATTTCAACATGGTGGTGTGAGTTTAGAGGAACTAATTATACCTTATATTACCTTAACAGCTAAGTAATCCTTTAATTATTTTCGATGACCTCTTATTAATTTATTTTTCTTGCTACAACAATCATTTCCTCACCAATATTGAGCATTTCCAATGTTTTATAAATTAGGTTATGTATTTTCATATATAACTTTAATTTCCACATAGGCTTTTTAGTAAATGTATTAAAATACTGCTGACGTTCGGATGCTTTAATTGTGCTATTTGCTTCTTGCTGAGTTTGTTTTTTTTGACCACGCAACCTTTTTAATAAAGGAAGAATTGTGTACATTATAAATAATTTGATTTCAAAGGAAGATTTTATTGTTTCAACTTTGTAACCATGCTTTTTTAATAGTTGAGTAATCGTTTTTTTACCAAAGTAATTTACATGATCCAATCCCATCATTTTCCAATTATCCTTATGCTTTTTAGCAAAATAGGAATCAATTTGAGGAACTTGTATTACAATAATGCCATCTTTGGAAGTAATTTTTGAGCATTTAGAAATAACATCATCAGCTTTATCAATGTGTTCTAAAACATCCCACATTGTAACAATGTCAAATGTTTTATCTTCCTTCATATCAAAAAAATCAATATGATCAACAGGCAATTTTAAATCATTTTTAGAGTAGAGGTAGGGTTGTTCGGAAATTTCAATTCCATAAACCTGATAACCTAACATTTGACCAGTCAGCATAAAATGTCCCCAGCCTGCTCCTAAATCAAATAACGAACCACTTGATTTATATTTCTTTATCAATTCGTAGCGTATTTTGTGTCGTTCAATTTTAACCCAATTGTTTCCATTACGAACTGCATTTGCTACATTTTCATCCTTATAATTTTCATAAGAAATTTTTTTTCTAAAGTAGGGTGGAATGAAGGTAAAAGAACAATCTTTGCATTCCACTACTGAAAATTTTTCTTTTTCATAATTTACTTTAAACTGCTCAGCATTTGTATTTCCACAAACGCAACACTCTATATCTTCAAATATATTTATCATAAAAACTTAAGGATTTGTTTCTTGATCAAACGTAGACTCTGTGATTGCTTTAGAATCTCTAAAATAAGAAATCCCACCCCAACTAAAACTTTTCTTTTGATAAACATACGCATAATCGCTTTTAACAACAACTCGTTGCAAAATAACTACACCTTTACCTACAATAGTTTCTTCTGTAACTCCTGGCGAATATTTATCGCGTAATAATTTCTGTTTAACATCAATATTTGCCGCCGTGGCATAATCAGATTTGAGTATTTTTTCAATATCAGCCAAGCGACCTTTAGCATATAAATCACCAGCTTTTACAATTAAAGCATCTTCGTAAGCTGTTCTTGCTTCTTGATATTTTTTGGCTAAAAAAAGTGCATCAGCTTTGTCCTTAGCAACTTTATATTTTTCTTGTACTAAATCTTGAAGTATATTAGTTTCTGTTTTTTCTTTAATACGATCAGTAGCAGATTTATTGGTCAAATTTTCTTTCGTTGAATTTTCTTTCGTTACTTTGTCAGCAACCTCAATTTTTTCAGGAGATAATTTATCTGTGGTTGCTTTATTATTTGCAGTTTCCTTTTTAACTTCTTCATTTAATTTATCTGCTTCTCTTTTTTTATTTAATGCATCCTGATCTTTTATAATAATATCAATTTGAAGTAATTGATTTTTCGGATAAAGTTCGGTTGGTTTAACTTTGATAGCTTCATTATAACTTGTTTTTGCAGTTAACCAATCTTTTTTTTTGAATGCTTTATCAGCCGTTTTTATAGCTGACAAATAATTTACTTCTATTTCTTTTTGTCTTGCAATAGCTGCTAATTCAAGCTGTTTTAATTTTTCTAATGCACCCAACATTTGATTGCTATATGATTCGTCGTAATCAAAATTATCGCTTTTTGGATTGTATGAAACTTTTACTAAAGCTTGATTTAAAATGGAATAATCAATATCTGGCAAAGGTTCAAATAAACTTATCGACTCTATATTAAATCCGGAAAAATCATCGTTAAGCCTATCAGCCGGAACGCCTTTAGTTGAAACTTGCAATTTTTTAGTGCAATGACCAATTTTTGTAACAATAATTGTAAAATCTCCATTGGCTGGAATTTTAAATTTAAAAATACCATCTTCTCCTGTTATAGTTTGAGTTATTTGCTTAGAACCTTGAATCAAAGAAACAGTGGCACCTTGCAATTCTTTTTCAGATTTTACTATTGTACTTGAAAACGGCAACGTCCAATCTTGAGAAAAAGATTTAGATGAAAGAAAAAGCAATAATATTAATATGTTATACTTCATAAGCTACAAAACAGTATTTTTGCTCAGTTGTTAAAAGTAAGCAATAATGTATAAAAGTAGGAACAAAAAATATGCACAAAAATTACATAAAATCAACTTTTAGTTTTTGGGAGAATAATACCTACTTTAACAATATTGACTTAATTATTGTAGGAAGTGGAATTGTAGGTTTAAGTTCGGCTATTTCTTATATTGAGAAAAATAAAAAAGCTAAAGTAGTTATACTAGAAAGAGGTATTTTGCCACATGGAGCTAGTACAAAAAATGCAGGATTTGCCTGCTTTGGGAGCGTTAGTGAATTATTGGCAGACTTTGAAACGAACTCAGAAGATAAAGTATGGGCAACGTTGGAAATGCGAATAAAAGGATTAGAGATCTTAAGAAATCGTTTAGGAGATAAACAAATTGATTATAAGGAGTTAGGTGGTTATGAATTATTTGATAAGCAAAATGATTTTGATAAGTGTGCAAATTCTATAGATTATTTCAATAAAAAGCTTAAATCATTAACGAGTACAAAAAACACGTATACAATTGAAAATCAAAAAATTAAGTCTTTTCAATTTAAGCAAATTAAAGGTTTAATTTTAAACAAAAAAGAGGGTCAACTTGATACTGGAAAAATGATGAATAATCTTTTAAAGTTGGCAATTAGTAAGGGTGTTTTTATATTAAATAATGTTGATGTACTTCGTATTAATGACATTAGTACTTCGGTGGAATTAGAAACTTCCTTAGGCGTTTTATATTGCAAGAAACTTATTGTGGCTACAAACGGTTTTGCTAGTCAATTATTAAAATTAAATGATGTGAAGCCAGCAAGGGCACAAGTATTGATTACTAAACCGATTTTGAATTTAAAAATTAAAGGTACATTTCATTTTGATGCTGGCTATTATTATTTTAGAAATATCGGAAATCGATTGTTATTGGGCGGTGGCAGAAATTTAGATTTTGAAAAAGAAACTACTACCAGTTTTGAACTAAACAGCAAAATACATAAGCGATTAGAGTTAATGCTTAATACAATTATATTACCTGAAACTAGATTTGAAGTTGAGCAGCGTTGGTGCGGCATCATGGGAGTAGGAAGTGAAAAAATGCCGATAGTTAAAAAGATTTCGCCAAATGTGATATGTGCTGTTAGAATGGGTGGTATGGGTGTCGCAATTGGCTCTTTAGTTGGCCAAAACGCGATTAAAGATTTGTAGCTAATAAACAACACTATTTAACATAATATTAATTATAGATTTAAAATCAAGTTTTTTTGATATAAAAAAAACAAATATAATGTTTCATAAACGCGTCAAAATGACTACTTTTGCAAATTATTAATACTAATCCCGTAAGATTATGAAATAGCTTTCGAGCATATTTCATTCTGTCTTATTAAAACTATAACAGATATGAAACTATCCATGTTTAAATTTAATCTGCCTAAAGAACTATTGGCAGAGCATCCAGCAAAAAATCGTGATGAAAGCAAATTAATGATTGTTGACAGAGCAACCGGTAAAATATCTCATAAAAAATTTAAAGATCTAATAAATTACTTTGGCGACGGTGATGTTATGATTTTAAATGACACAAAAGTTTTTCCCGCACGCATGTATGGTAATAAAGAAAAAACCGGCGCTAAGATTGAGGTATTTTTGTTACGTGAACTAAATGGTGAAAGCCGCTTATGGGATGTTTTAGTTGATCCTGCGCGTAAAATTAGAATTGGAAATAAATTATATTTTGGTGATAACGATAATGTTGTTGCAGAAGTTATTGATAATACAACTTCTCGCGGAAGAACTTTAAGATTTTTATTCGATGGCCCGTATGATGAATTTAGAAAGGCATTGTATGATTTGGGTGAAACTCCTTTACCAAAATACATCAAACGCGCGGTTGAAGAAAGTGATATAGAGCGTTATCAAACTGTTTTTGCTAAGCACGAAGGCGCTGTAGCTGCTCCTACTGCAGGGTTGCATTTTAGCCGCGAATTATTAAAACGCTTAGAAATTAAAGGTGTTAATTACGCAAATGTAACATTGCATATCGGCTTAGGTACTTTTAGAATGGTAGAAGTTGAAGATTTAACTAAACATAAAATGGATAGCGAAGAAGCTATTATTACAGAAGAATCTTGTAAAATTATCAACTCTGGTAAAGATAAAAAGAAAAAGGTGTGTGCTGTGGGAACAACTGTTATGCGTGCTTTAGAATCGTCAGTTTCAACTACCGGACATGTAAATCCATACAATGGTTGGACTAATAAATTTATTTTTCCTCCTTACGATTTTTCAGTTGCTAATTGCATGATTACCAACTTTCACATGCCAGAATCAACATTACTGATGCAAGTTGCAGCATTTGGTGGTTATGATTTAATAATGAAAGCTTATAAAGAAGCTATCAAAGAAAAGTATCGTTTCTATTCATACGGAGACGCCATGTTAATTTTATAATTAAAAAATACACTTAACCAAAAAGAGCCATAACTATTGTTATGGCTCTTTTTGGTAATATAATACTATTTAATATGTATAAGTAAGTGTTAACTCAAAAGTTAACGTGCCATTATTAACTATTAAAGTACTTGGAAAATTATTAGTTGAATTATAAATAGAAAAATTAATGTT
>JBIKOX010000086.1:0-11478 GCA_044357775.1 Bacteroidia bacterium
TCATTGGAATCAATCGGAGGAGTATCTTGATCAAATAATTCAATATTCATTTGAGTAACCATATCAGTTACATCATATGGCAAACCACCTGATAATACAATACTTTGACTAGTTACATTTGTATTTACACCCGTTGAAATAATTATATTTGTACCCTGTTTTACTACGGCAAAAATATCAGGATCAGTGTTTAGCGCTAGGTCCCATGTACTAGCACCATCCATCGCTGGGTATTTTGTAACTTTGATACCTGTAATCGTAATTTTAGTTGGCGTCCTTTGCGTACCGC
Source organism: Bacteroidia bacterium (assembly GCA_044357775.1). Taxonomy (GTDB): domain Bacteria; phylum Bacteroidota; class Bacteroidia; order B-17B0; family Aurantibacillaceae; genus UBA4416. Next base: position 290 of record JBIKOX010000086.1, read on the forward strand.
AATCAGCACCAGAATAGCCAGTGGGACAACTGCATGAGCCATTAACACAAGTGCCACCATTCAAACAAACTGTGTTAGCACAAGGATCTGCATCCGTTTTTTTCTTTTTACACCCACTTCCAATTAATAATGTGAACGCCGCTAAAGATATAAATAAAAGTTTTTTCATGTTTTCAAATTTTAGATTTAGATAAATATAAATAAATAATTTTATTATTCAAAAAACATAACTAAAAACAAACTTTTTTAAGTAAAATTGTAAGATGGATAATCTCTCTCTAAAAGTCTTAATTTCTTTTCTCATTTTTATTGTACTTTCCAATTCTTCAAAGGCGCAAAGTAAAGACACCATTTTATTAATGAATGGTAATATTGTTGTTGAAAAAGTATTAGATACAGTTATTGGAGCCGTAACAATTGTTGATCCCGTAAACGCATCAAAAAAAATACATTACGAATATGATCAAATTTATTGCGTCAAATATGGCGTAGGATTTACTGATTATTACTACATTCAAGATACATTGCAAGGAAATTATTTTACTAGAGATGAAATGTTATACTACATTTATGGAGAGCGTGATGCGAGGAAAGGATTTAAAGCTCGCGGTGCATTAATTGGCGCTGGAGTTACTGGTTTAATTACCGGAGGCATTGGTTTGTGGTTTGCTCCTATCTTCCCATATGGCTATATGGCATTAACTGGACTTCCAAAAGTAAAAATAAAACATCGTACAATTAGCAATCCATATTACATAGATCATGATGCTTACCTTTTAGGATATGAAAGAGTATCTAGAACTAAAAGAAGAATTCAAGCCCTCATCGGCGGAACCATAGGTTTAGCAGCAGGATACGGATTATATTTTGGCGTTTTAAAAGACAAATTACCAAGCACTTTTAAGTTCAGATTTTAATAATACTTTACTTTCTTAATTTAAGATGACCTTAAAACTAAATAACTAATATTAAATTAGATCTTAATATGAAAAGGTATTTCTTACCATCACAAAATCATTCATCTGATAACCATTTCCAATATCAAAATCCTCTACTCTATCGATTTTAAATTTATTTTTAAAATAAAAATTAATTGATTTAAAGTTTTGTCTATTTACAGTAAGAGTCAAAGAAGTAGGTTTTATTTCCTGAATTAATACATTAAGTGTATCTGTTCCAATACCAATATTAGATTTTTGTTGATGTATGTAAAACTTATGAATAAAATAATCTTGCTTATTAACGGAACTTATTGACATAAATCCTAAAACTTCCTGTTCATTTTCAATTAAATAAAACTCGTGTTTTTTTTCATTTAATTGCTCCAATAAACTACTTTGGTTATATATTTTAGCCAGCATATAATCAACTTGCTCTTGACCAACAATTTCAACGTAGTGCTCATTCCAAATTACATAAGCTAATGCAGCTATCCTTTCTAAATCTTTTTCATTTGCTTTAATTAAGTGAACCATATCCGCAATAAATTTTATGTATCTTTACCAATTAAAGTTAGGTAATTGAAACCGAATATACAGCAAAAAATAACAATCAAAAACCGTCGAGCTAGTTTTGATTATAGTTTTATTGAAAAATATACTGCTGGAATTGTATTAGTTGGAACCGAAATAAAATCAATTCGAGAAGGAAAAGCGTCGCTAGTTGATAGTTATTGCTATTTTAGAAATGGAGAATTATTTATAAAAAGTTTAAACATTAGTATTTATACAGAAGGTAATCTGTATAACCACGAACCAGCAAGGGAACGAAAACTCTTACTTAATAAACAAGAATTGAATAAGTTGCAAAAAAAAATGATGGATAAAGGTTTAACGATTATACCTACAGTCTTATTTACATCAGATTCAGGTTACGCCAAAGTGGAGATTGCTGTTGCAAAAGGAAAAAAATTATTTGATAAACGCGACGATTTAAAAACAAAAGACTTAAATAGAGAGCTAGATAGAAAATTTAAATAATTAATTAATTTTACCAAAAAACTTACTTAAATGAAAAAAATATTTTTTTTAGCATCGGTTATTAGTTTAGCTTGCATATCTTGCAAATCAAAAAAGGAAGCCTCAAAAACCATCGAAAACCCTGCAAATATTACTTCAAACGTGGCAGCAACTTCAATTAGTTATAGATTAATTGTTTCTTTTATTAGTAAAGGAGCAGGCCCTGATTCAGAAAAAATTAAATTTTTTTTAGCATACGCCGATGGTCATCCAAAAAAGCCAGCTTACCTAACAATAGCATGGGGTAGAGAGGGAGAAGTGGATTACTGCTTTACCTTATCGGAGTTAACTTCAAAAAAAGATTTAGTGACTTTTATTGAAGATATTAAAAAATTGGGAGCCGGAAGTGATATGCTTATCATATCTGAAAATACAGAATGTCAGCATAAAAGCAGGTAATTTTATTAATTTATTTAAAACACTTTTTTATTGGAATTATTTTTCAACAAAAATGAAGTTTTTACTCAAAAATTGTGGAAAATCGGACAAAATACACTTTGAATTTTTAGTATTTTTGCACCCTAACTAAAATTTAAATTCTTTTACAATGAATGAAATTGGATTAAAAGCACAAGATGCTTCCGTTGCCCAATTAGGCCTAGCAAACGTTGAAATGGCTTACTGGAATTTACCACCATCTGAATTAGTAGAAGAAACTATTGTTCGTGGGCTAGGTGTTTTAACTGATGTTGGTGCTTTAGCAATTGATACTGGTGAATTTACAGGTCGTTCTCCAAAAGATAAATTTGTGGTTTACGATGATAATACGAAAGATAGTGTTTGGTGGGGAGACGTAAACAACCGTTTTGAATCTGATAAATTTGATTCATTGCATAATCGCATGCTAGCCTATTTAGGAAATAAAGAAATTTGGATTAGAGATTCATACGCATGTGCAGATCCATCATTTAGAATAAATATTCGTGTGGTTACTGAAACTCCGTCGAGTAATTTATTTGCTTACAATCTTTTTTTACGTCCAACTGTAGAGGAAATTAAAAGTTTTAAGCACGATTGGCTCATTATTAATGCTCCTGGTTTTGTAGCTGACCCTAAAATTGACGGGACTCGTCAGCATAACTTTGCGATCATCAATTTCACTAAAAAAACTATTTTAATTGGCGGTACTGGTTACACAGGAGAAATTAAAAAGTCAATATTTGCTGTATTAAATTATATTTTACCTCATGAGAAAAAAGTGCTTTCTATGCACTGCTCTGCCAACATTGGTAAGGATGGCGATACTGCTATTTTCTTTGGATTATCTGGAACTGGCAAAACAACTTTATCTGCAGACCCTAATCGTAAATTAATTGGGGATGATGAGCATGGTTGGGCTGATAATTCAGTATTTAACTTTGAAGGTGGTTGTTATGCAAAATGTGTTGACTTAACAGCCGAAAAAGAACCTCAAATTTTTAATGCTATTAAATTTGGTTCACTTTTGGAAAATATTAATTTTAATGAAGGTACAACGACTGTAAATTATGCTGATATTTCTCGTACTGAAAATACACGTGTAAGCTATCCAGCAAATTATATTGACAATGCAGTAGCGCCGGCCGTAGGAGAAATTCCAAAAAATATTTTCTTTTTAACTTGTGATGCATTTGGTGTTTTGCCTCCAATCTCTAAGTTAAATACAGGTCAGGCAATGTATAATTTTATATCTGGCTACACAGCTAAAGTTGCTGGAACAGAAATGGGAATTACGGAGCCTACAACCACTTTTTCTGCTTGTTTTGGTAAAGCATTTTTACCTTTACATCCTACAAAATATGCTGAATTATTAGGTGAAAAATTAAAAAAACACAATGTAAATGTTTGGTTATTAAATACTGGCTGGGTTGGCGGAAGCTACGGAGTTGGTAGTAGAATTAAATTATCTTACACACGTGCATTAATTACAGCAGCTTTAAACGGAGAATTAGATAAAGCTGAATTAGGAACAACAAATTTCTTTGGTTTAAAATACCCGAAATCTTGTACTGATGTTCCTGCGGAAATTTTAGATCCACGTAACTCTTGGTCGGATAAAGCTGCGTATGATGCAAAAGCTAAAAACCTTGCTGAACAATTTATCAAAAACTTTGATCAATATGCTTCTGCTGCAAATGCTGAAATTTTAGCAGCAGCTCCAAAAGTAGAAGAAGAAGCCTAGATAGAATTTGAATTTTGTTTAGTTAAATAAGGTCGTTATCTATTATAAAGGCTAATAATATTTATTGCATTTTTAAATTGCTATAGTATTAGCTGATATATTATTTCATCTTCAAATTGATTCAATGAAACTCTGTTCCATTGTTTTTTTAATCCAATTTTCTCGAAACTACATTTTTCAAACAACTTAATACTGTCCTTATTGGATGCATTAATGTTACAATACAACTGATTTAATAATAAAACATTTTTCGAATAATTTTTAATTACTGTAATACTTTCAGCAGCATAACCACTATTACGATGTGATTCAAAAATTAATATCCCTACTCCAACCCTTAAATTCATTGGATCAAATTCAAATAAGTCAATTGTACCAACAGGTTGGTTACTTTCATTGAGGCAAATTAATAACCTCAATTGCTTATTTGTATATATGTCTTGTTGAGCTGATTGCAAATACAATTGTATGATATCTTTACTAAAAGGAGTAATTGTGTTACTTATTTTCCAGATAGACATATCATTTTCTAGTGCAAATATTAAATCAAGGTCCGAGGTTTCTAAGGCTCGAAGATAAATATGTTGAGATTTAATAAACATTATGCTTTGTAGTAATTATCACTTTCTGCTTTAATTATTTTTTGCAGTTGTTCGTTTGAATATATTGGAAGAGAAAAAAAATTATCTGAAATTTTATTTTCAATACCAATTCCTAACGTAGTTGTAATGTAATTATTTTGTTTTAAACGTTCAAGTAATTCAAATAATAATTCATTTTTAAGTTCTGAAATTGCATAAAACTCTTGTATAAACAACTTAATAGGACTTAAACAAGAAGCTTGGTTTACTTGTACTTGCTTGTATTGCTGAATATAGTACTGACATATTTCTTTTTGATAATCTACACTAAATACCGGATGCTTTTTTAATTTAATAAATAACGTGTCAATTTTTTTTTGCTGAATTGTTTTTAGTAAAACCTTTATATCAATATTTAACTCATGACCTTTAATAGTTAGCGAATTGTAGTTTCCATCAATTAAAATGCCAACATGCGGGGGAGTTCGTGATGCATGCAAAATAACAAGCCAAGTATCTTTTAACAATAAATCCTGATTAAATGAATCGGTTATGTTTAACGTATAAGCACTTTGAATAATCATTAAGTCAAAGTTAAAGAAAGATTTTTGATGAAAAAAATTAAGAAAACGATAAACCTAATTTGTGACTGATAACGCCTTCTTTAAGAGAAAAAGTAGAAACTCGAATTGAAGAAAGTTTAAGCTCTTTTAAAATAAAATCAATTAATAAAAATGAAATTACAATCATATCTACTCGCATTTCAATTAATCCTTTCATCTGTCGACGCTCATTTATTGTAGATGCTTTTATTTTTTCACTAATTGATAAATAATGATTTATGTTAACATCAAATTCTGTTTTAGTATCATTAATTTCATCGCCGGTATTAAATTCTTGCGCTATCAAATCTATTACCGAATCAAAAGCCCCAGATGAACCTATTAACTCGGTGGGTTTGAATTTGTTTATAGCTATAAAAAGAGGCTCTAATTCGTCTCTTAAATAATTATTGAAAGCACTTATTTCGGAACTCGTTACAGGGTCGCCAAACTTAAATGTTTCTAATAAACGCGCTACGCCAAGTAAAAAACTTTGCTTCCAAAAAATAGAGTCTTTATCTGCTAAAATAAATTCAGTGCTTCCCCCTCCAATGTCCATAATTAAAGAAATTGAATTACTCATTTTAATAGCCATTCTATTTCCATAATAAATTAAATCTGCCTCCTCATTTCCATCAATTACAGTAATGGAGATATCAGTTGTTTTTTTGGCTTGATTAACAAACTCCTCTCCGTTTTTTGCAGTTCTGATAGCTGATGTAGCAAAAGCATATGTATGTTCAACTTGATGTTGCTTTAAATAAAACTGATATTGTTTTAATGCTTCTATTCCCCTATTAAATGGTACTTCAGCAATATATCCATTATTTATTTCGCCTTCTCCAAGCTTTACTGCAATTTTTGTACTGAATATTTTTTTGAACGTATTATTTGTTTGACGTTCAGCTATCAATAAATTAAATGTATTAGTTCCTAAATCGATAATTGCAAATACCATTTAATACCTTTATAATTTTTAAATAAATATCCCTTAGTTAATTAAGTATTGATATTTCTGACGTTTAAACCTTTTATCTAGTCCTCTTTTTTTAATGTCAGTGCCCATATTTGAAGAAAATATAAGAGATATTTCATGCGAACCATTTTGGTATTTTCTTAATGGCGATGTCACAATATCATAACTATATAAAATCTGAAATTTCTCCTTTAAAGTATATCCTAAATGCAATGCAATAGCATCATTTAGTCGAAAGCTAAAACCTGCAATTATTTGCTGTTTAATATGAAGCCTTAAAGTATAGTCAAATGAAAAGGGAAAACCAGATATATACGCAGCAAGTATTGAATTTTCGAATGTGAAATCCGGATCATCTGCCCAATTAAATCCAGCAGAAACATTGTAATGTGGAACATTAGTATACGTTCCTTTTTTTATAGAATCATTTTTATAAAATTCAAAACTGGAACTTACAACATTATTTGCACCAACACCAACATGAAATCTATCATTGTAATACACTAGTCCAAAACTACCGTCATAGTTTCCTGTTTTATCTTCAACGTATTGGTTTATAGCTTTATCTTGCTGATTTCTTAAAGTAATATTGTTTCCGTTAAATCTAGTACTCAAGTAATTTCCTTGAACTCCAAAAGATAATTCAGAATCTGAAAATTTTAAATGATACGCAGCGGTAAAGCTGCTATTAAAATTTGCAAATGGTCCAATATCATCTTTTAAAATAAAGCCGCCAATCCCTAACCTACCTTTCCACAATCTTGAATTTAATGCTAAAGCGTATGTTTTTGGCGCACCATCAAAACCAGTCCATTGATTTCGATAATTGAGACGAACATCTACCAAACGTTTGGTGCCACAAAATGCAGGATTATTTAATGTTTGATTATTTCTATAATGTGTCCACCATGGATACTGCTGAGAATATACAAAAGAAGAAAAAATAGTAAAAGCAAGTATGATGTATCTTCTAATCAAAATATAGAAATGAGTAACTGTAAATTAGAAAAATAAGTTTTTAGTTGATTCGAACTCCGTCTTTATATCTTACAATAAATCCGTTATATCCTTTTGATTTTAATTCATCACGACGTTTTACAGCATCATCTAGAGATTTAAAAGTACCTGTAGTAATCTTGTAAATTCCATTAATTAAATCAATATTAACACTACCTGCATCGGGAAATTTACTTTTATTTGGCTTTAAGGAATAAGCGCCAATCTGAATTTTAAATGTCATACCCGGGGCAGACTCTGATTTGCTGGTAGCTGAAACCTTATTTGCTGGGGATTCCACTTCTTTAGATTCGTAAGTTGTAGTTGTTTTTTTTGTTACAATTGTTTTAGTTTCAGCATTGGTAAATGTTTTTACAGATTCTGTGGTATTAGAAACACTAGAAACAGAATTTCCAATTGTTTCAGCGGGCTTATCATCATTTTTATATTCAGTTGTTGTAACCGTGATATTTTGATCTACATATGTTTTTGGTTTTTCTGTTGGTTCAGCTAGTTTATTGTCATCAGATACGGAAGCAGTTTCATCACTTGCAACACCATCACTAATTGTTATAGTAATTGGATTAGCTTCAACCTCTTTCTTTTCGTTATTTTCTAAGTAGTAAAATTTTTGAGAAAAACTAGCTTGGTTAGGTGTTTCAGAACTCGCCACAACTTTGAATTTGATACTAAATTCCGCATCACTAGGTACAGATACCCACACAATTTTAGCGCGCTGATTTTCAAACGTAAAATTACCACTTTTTGCATCTACAGAAGAAACTACAATTCCTACGGGGACATCCATTTGATATTTAGCAAAACTTGATACAGTACCTTTATTAATTTTCACTTCAACGTCTGTGGAATTACCTACACTAATTGTTGAGGGAATATTTGCATTAATACTAACTTGAGCGATGAAGGAAGAATAATTAATGAGTGCAAAAAAGATTACTATTTTTTTCATACTTGATTTTTTTTGTGTATTAATTACCTACTCTTGGGAACTCTTTTATTTAAATGCCTTAACTATAACTAATTGATGAACAATATGCTTAATCATACAAATATAATTAATTTGTTCTAAATTTAAAACTATAACATTATTGCCTTTGCAAACAATTTAATATGATAAAAACAAACTAATCAATTTACTTTGTAAATTATCAAGCAAAAATAGCGTCGACATTTTGTAATAATTTTTCTAAATCCCCAAATCCATAAACGATTTAAAGTGTTTATTATAATCTTTAACACTTCTTCTTATTACTTCGTGGGCTTCTTCTCTACCATAGGTTTCTGTAATTTCAACAACTGCTGCTGATTCTCCAGGAATATTTTTATAGGTCAAAAAGTAATGTCGCAAACGATTAATCAATGGTTCAGGGCAATCTAAAATATCTTTCCATTTACTATAAATTTCATCTTTTGCCATAACAGCTATGATTTTATCATCGGCTTCGTTTTTATCAATCATTCTAAAACCACCAATTGGTATTGCTTCAACAATAATATCTCCGCTAGTTATGTTTCGCTCCGTTAATACACAAATATCCAAAGGATCTCCGTCACCAATTATACTGGTACGATTAGTTCTTTCATTTGCTCTTTCAGCAACAAATTCTCCACAATAGGTTTGAGGTATAAAACCATATAAAGCAGGAACTATATTAGAAAATTTTTGTGGTCTATCAACTTTACGATAACCTGATTCCTTATCAATTTCATATTTAATATGATCAGCCGGAACCATTTCAATAAAAGATGTGATTATTTCTGGAGAATTTGCTCCAATTGAAATGCCATGCCAAGGATGGGCTTTGTGAAGTTGTACTTTCATAATGAAAAATTTTATTTAAAGAACTTATTAAACAACCAATAAAATGATATTAATCCTACTAACGATAAAATTAACAATAATATAAATTGATTACTGCTTGGAATTATATTTCTGTTTTCTACTTTGTTTTGGTTACTTTTCAAGAGTTTATGTAAACCCAAATGGGTATCTAAATAACGCAATTCATCGTCGAATGATATGCCAGTTGTTTCTGCAAAAAAATCTTCTTTAATATTTTTAATATACTTCCTACTTCGGCTACAAAAATCTAATTTAGCGTTATCGACCTGATAATAGTTTGTATATATAATCCACTCATCCCCTACTCTCAATTCTAATTTACAAACATCTTCATCATTAAATAAAATTTTAAAATCCTGAGAGATAATTCCTTTATATAAATTTGAAATAGTAAAGATGGCTTCGCTATTGGTTTTATTAAGCTTAATAGATTTTATGGTTCCTTTAAAAATTATTTCGTATTTAGCAATTTCTTTATCAGATAATGAACTTAAAGGACATTGACAGGCAATTGATAATTTGCAAGTCAATATTAAAAGGAAGATGAATTTGTATTTCATAATTTTTTTGAATTGGTAACCTAAGCACGGAAGACGTTATATGTAAAGACACAATTTTATTTCAAACGTTCATTGTTTTTACAAATTGTAAAGTGGCTTCTAATTCCTGGTACATGATTTTATCTTCCTTAATAAATGGAATTAATTTTCTGAAATCTGCTAATATATTTTCAATTTTTGGAGAGGATTTTAAAGGCCTTCTAAATTCAATTGCTTGGGAAGCATTTAATAATTCGATGGCTAATAATTTTTCTACATTTTCAATTACTTTAAAGCATTTAGTTGCTGCGTTAGCACCCATACTAACATGATCTTCTTGACCGTTACTCGATACAATGCTATCAATACTTGCGGGGCTGCACAATTGCTTATTTTGACTTACAATACTTGCTGCTGTATATTGAGGAATCATTAAGCCGGAATTTAAACCAGGTTTTGCCACTAAAAATGATGGTAAATTGCGAACACCAGAAATTAATTGATAGACCCGCCTTTCAGATATACTTCCTAATTCAGCAATTGCAATTGCTAAAAAATCAAATGAAATTGCTAATGGTTGTCCGTGAAAATTACCACCGCTTATAATTTCATCATCTTCAGGAAATACTGTTGGATTATCTGTTACTGAATTAATTTCGGTTTCAAACACCGAATTTACATATGCTGTTGCATCTTTTGTTGCTCCATGAACCTGAGGAATACAACGGAAAGAATATGGATCTTGAACTTGAATTTTTGCTTGAGCTAAAATTTCACTCCCTGCTAAGTTTACACGAATTGCTCGTGCGGTTTGCAGCTGGCCTTTGTGAGGACGAATAATATGAATGTTATCTTTAAATGGTTCGCTTCTTCCGTCAAAAGCATCTAAAGAAATAGCGCCAATTAAATCTGCCAAGGTGTTTAATTTATTTGATTTTAATAAGCACCAAACTCCATAAGCACTCATAAATTGTGTGCCATTTAATAACGCTAAACCTTCTTTTGATTTTAAGGTAATAGGCTCTAAACCTAATTGTTTTAAAACAACTGAAGCCTGACATTTATTGCCTTGGTAATTAACTTCGCCCATTCCTATTAATGGTAAAGATAAATGTGCTAATGGAGATAAATCGCCTGAAGCGCCTAATGAACCTTGTTCATATACAATGGGGTAAACTTTATAATTATATAAATCAATTAAACGTTCAACTGTTTGCAATTGCACCCCACTTTTTCCGTAGGATAAAGCTTGTACTTTTAATAATAACATGAGTCGAACAATTTCCAAGGGTACTTCATCTCCCATCCCACAAGCATGTGACATTACTAAATTAGTTTGCAATTGCTCTAATTCATTATCAGGAATAACTAGATTACATAACGAGCCAAAACCTGTATTTATTCCGTAAATCGGTGTTTTTTGAGACGCCATTTTTTTATCTAAATACTCGC
>JBIKOX010000213.1:0-4795 GCA_044357775.1 Bacteroidia bacterium
TCATAGCATCTTTGTAAGGTTTTAATTGAGCTTGAGCGTTCGCTTTTGATTTTTGTAATGATTTAATAAAACAGGCACTTTGCTTTAGTCGATCGGCATGTGATGCCATAATAAATTCATCATCGGCATGTTTGTATTTAGGTAAAAACACCGTCATGAAGTCGCTTAATTTCATACCTGGTTTAAAATCAAAAAAAGATTTACCTTCTTTTAAAATTGTGTTACCTTGTAAGTGGCAACGCTGACAAATATCAAATTGAGCATCAATACTAAGTTTGGCAGGATTTACGATGCTATAATCAATATATTTTGAAGTATCAATTTTAGTTCCGGTTTGCCGATGTGCCACATGTATACTTCCCGGTCCGTGGCATCGTTCACAATTAATGCCTTCAGGAACGGAGTTGAATTTATTTTCAGAACCTAATACAAAATCCGGATAATTGTTGTGGCAACTCATGCATTCTAAACCAATTTTTCGCATAAATCGACTATTGTGACCATCCTCAAATCCTGGAGGTAAATCCCACTTTTGTTTTTGTGTATAAAACGTCATTGGCATTTGATTGAGGTATCCGTTTACGGATTGAATATGCGAATTAGTATGTTGGCCCGAACCAACAATGTAGTTAACCGTTTCTTGTCTTTTATAAATTGTGTCTTTTCCTGCTAATCTGTACTCTAATATTTGTAAACTATCATGTAGCCAAAATGCCTTGTAATTGTAATCTCCAATTTTATCTTGAATAATTGAAGTATGGTAGTTTGCAGCTGATTTAGTTTTAGTTGCTAAATCAAAGGATTTCCCCATTCCTGTTTTAATAAACGTATTGTAAATATCTTGATGGCAAAGCTTGCATGTATTGATGCCAACATACGCTGCCGAATCTGCATGATTTAAATACAATAAAGTATCTGTTTGAAGTTGTTTGGTGGTTAATTTTTCTTCAGGTGTCTCACACGAAAAAATCAGCGCAGCAATACTAATTGTTAAGAAGAGTAGGAGGTATTTTAAATTATTTGGCAATTGCATTGATGTTTCAAATTTACTACAACAAATTGAAAAGTAGGAGTTAATTTGATGCTAAATAGTATTCTAAAACTAGTAAATTAACGATTATTTAATGCCAAATGCTACATTTTCAATAAGATAAATTGGTTTCTCATTTAAAAAGAACTAATTTTGCGCCCTTATTAAAATATAACATGTCAGAAATTAGAAACATTGCCATCATTGCCCATGTCGATCACGGGAAAACAACATTAGTAGATAAAATTTTACATCAGTGTAATTTATTCAGAGAAAATCAAGCATCAGGTGAGTTAATCCTTGATAACAATGATTTAGAGCGTGAACGTGGTATAACCATTTTGGCTAAAAATGTTTCTGTAATGTATAAAGGAACAAAAATAAATATTATTGATACACCAGGTCACGCGGACTTTGGAGGTGAAGTGGAACGTACATTAAACATGGCCGATGGTGTAATTTTATTAGTAGATGCGTTTGAAGGACCAATGCCTCAAACACGTTTTGTGACTCAAAAAGCTATTGCTGCTGGCAAAAAAGCTATTGTGGTAGTTAATAAAGTGGATAAACCAAACTGTCGTCCAGATGAGGTGCATGACCAAGTTTTTGATTTGTTTTTTAACTTAGATGCATCTGAAGATCAATTAGATTTCCCTACAGTATTTGGTTCAAGTAAACAAGGATGGATGGGCGCAGATTATAAAACTCCTACAACCGACATTACCTATTTATTAGATACTATTTTACAAAATATTCCTACAGCTCCAGAGCGTGTTGGAACTTTGCAAATTCAAATTACATCGTTAGATTATTCGTCTTTTATTGGTCGTATTGCAGTAGGCCGCGTATTTCGTGGTATTATTAAAGAAAATATGCCTGTATCAGTTGTTAAGCGCGATGGTAGAATTCAAAAGTCTCGTATTAAGGAACTTTATGTGTTTGAAGGATTAGGTAAAGTAAAAGTTACTGAAGTTCAAACAGGCGATATTTGTGCATTTACAGGCATTGAAGGTTTTGAAATTGGTGATACGGTTGCTGATTTTGAATCTCCGGAAGCAATGCCAACCATGAAAATTGATGAGCCAACCATGAGTATGTTATTCACTATTAATAACTCTCCGTTTTTTGGTAAGGATGGTAAATTTGTTACTTCTCGTCACTTACGTGATCGTTTATACAAAGAGTTAGAAAAAAACTTGGCAATGCGCGTTGAAGAAACATCTTCACCTGATTCTTATTTAGTATTTGGACGTGGTATTCTTCACTTATCTGTATTAATTGAAACCATGCGTCGTGAGGGGTATGAGTTACAATTAGGTCAGCCACAAGTTATTGTAAAAGAAATTGACGGACAAAAATGTGAGCCAATAGAGGTATTAACAGTTGATGTGCCTCAAGAGTCGGCTTCGAAAGTAATTGATTTAGTAACTCAGCGTAAAGGTAATTTAATGCTAATGGAAGCAAAGGGAGATTTAACTCATATTGAGTTTGAAATTCCTTCTCGTGGTATTATTGGTTTACGTAATAACGTATTAACAGCTACTGCTGGTGAGGCAATTATGGCTCATCGTTTTAAAGATTACGAACCTTGGAAAGGCGCTATTCCTAGCCGAATTGCTGGTGTATTAATTTCTAAAGATAAAGGAACTGCGGTAGCTTATTCTATTGATAAATTACAAGATCGTGGTAAGTTTTTTGTTGAAGCAGGTGATGAAATTTACCCGGGAATGGTAATTGGTGAACATATTCGCCCAGATGATTTAGTTGTAAATATTTGTACGGAAAAGCAATTAACAAACATGCGTGCTTCTGGTACAGATGATAAAATGAGAATTGTACCAAAAATTAACTTCAGTTTAGAAGAAGCTATGGAATATATTCAAGGTGATGAATATGTAGAAATTACACCAACTTTTATCCGTTTACGTAAAATTTATTTAGAAGAAAATGAGCGTAAACGTATGGGAAAAACGTTAGTGGCAAAATAACAAAACCCCTTATTATTTTAAAAGGCAAATTAAACTTCGTGTTTTCTTTGCCTTTTTTTACTTGAAATGTTATAAAATATGTTGACACGGATTTGAAATCAGGGACCGTTATCAGTATTGTATAATGTTTCTCAAATATAAATTATATGAGTAAAGTCACTGATTGCAAATACGAGGCAACAGCCAACACTGTTTAATTAGAATTCAATCATATACCAAACCGTACCTCTAGATACTAAAATAACCCCTTCAGCATTAAACATAGGGTTAGCCCATCCACCAGCGAAAGAAACAGAATTACTTGCTGCTGCCGTTAAATTCCAACCAGCAGCTCCCGAATTGCCACCATTCCTTATTATCAATACTTTACCATCTGTTGTACCTGCAGTTAATGTTGGTAAATTCATTGTCCTATTATTACCATTAGTAAATGAATTTGTTGATAAAACAAAAAAATCTGTATTATCTAAGGTAACAGCTCCATCTGTTGTAATCACTCTAACTTTACCCTGTAAACCGCCGTTGAAGGATAATAAAGAATTAGGAGAAGCGTTGCCAACACCAACATTACCATTGTTGTCTATTCTCATCTTTTCTGTATTATTAGTTTTAAAAACTAATGATTGGGCATCTGTAGTGCCAATAAAATCAGTGCCTGCTGTTGTGCCTGGATTTCCAGCAAGCTTCCAATCGTTGTTAGCACCTGTTGCTAATAAAGTCCACGCAGTGCCATTATAGTGATAAAAACCTGGTGTATTATCAGTTTGGTATATTAATAAACCCGTTGCAGGTGTTGTAATTGTGCCGCGCTGTGTTTGCGTCATACGTGGTATTAATAATCCTTTATCAGAGGAAACAATATCCAACATCGCACTACCATTAGGTGCAGTACCTGTAGAGTTAATGCCAACATTTTGAGCTGTAGTAGTTCGCAAAACAGCTAAAAAGGAAAGGACGCAAAATAAAAAATTAAGTGTAGTAAATTTTAAAGGTATAATGGCCATATTACATTCTATTTCTTTTTGGTTTTATAATTAGCTACTCAATCAAATATAATACATATTTTTTTAAAAAAATAGCCAGCAATGTGTTTTTTCCAATATTAGGAATCTTACAATACATAATAATAGAAGTAAATAAATACGATATTTTTGTACGGCATATAAAGTACCAATCTTAACAACAAAAAAAAGAGCCAACTGGCTCTTTTTTAAAAACAATTAAAGTTTGTAGTATTAGTTAATCATAACAATTACACTACTTCTAATTCCTTCAAATATTAAAGAACAAATGTATCTGCCTGGAGCAATTTTTGTTGGAGGATTTACATCCATTTTATTTGAATCAATTGAGTTTGAGTAAAATGTAGTTGAGTAAATCTCATGTCCGTCATTCATATCATTTAAAACAATTTGTACTTCGTGGTTATTTTCAATTCCCGAAAAATCAACTGTAAACTGACCACTGTTTGGGTTTGGATACACCGTAAACGTAATGTTTTTAGCTTTAATATGATCTACTGAAACAATTTTTGAAATTACCGTTGTTTTATCAGCATTTACTTGTTTAATGCGGTAATAGTTTACACCATCATTTGCATTTGCATCGCTAAAGCTATATTCTAATTTAGTAACACTGCCTTTTACAGCTTTGCTTTTTATTTTACTTAACTCAGTAAAGTCAATTCCATCCGTACTACTTTCTACTACTAAATCATTAGCGGGAAACTTTTCGCTATACGTGGTAAATACAATATTTGGGTTATTCTTTTTATCAG
>JBIKOX010000215.1:0-4794 GCA_044357775.1 Bacteroidia bacterium
AATATTTGGTAACATTTCAAAAAATTCACAAGCTTGGTCAATAGTCATATTTAAAACATCACTAATTGATTTTCCTTTGTAACGAATTTCAATTGTTTCTCTGTTATAACGTTTACCATTACATTCATCACAGTTAACATAAACATCAGGTAAAAAATTCATTTCAATTGTTTTTACACCAGCGCCACCGCAAGTTTCACAACGCCCACCTTTTACATTAAATGAAAAACGTCCGGGTTTGTAACCTCTAATTTTTGATTCGGGTAACTCAGCAAATAAATTTCTTATGTCAGAAAACACACTTGTATAAGTAGCAGGATTACTTCTTGGAGTTCTGCCAATAGGTGATTGATCAATATCTATTACCTTATCAATGTTTTCAATTCCTGTAAAAGATTTGTAGGGTAGGGGACGCTTTTCTGAATTGTAAAAATAGTTACTTAAAATTGGATATAAGGTTTCGTTAATCAAACTTGATTTACCGCTACCACTTACTCCTGTGATGCAAATAAATTTTCCTAAAGGAACTTCAATAGTTACATTTTTTAAATTATGTCCGGTACAACCTTTTAATACTAATTTTTTTCCGTTTCCTTTTCTTCTCACCTTTGGTATTTCAATACTTCTTTTACCAGTAATATAATCAGCAGTAACTGTATTAAATTTCAACATTTCTTTAGGTGGCGCAGCGGCAACCACTCGTCCACCATGCACTCCAGCGCCAGGCCCAATATCAATCACGTAATCACTTTCAATAATCATGTCCTTGTCGTGCTCCACAACCAATACACTATTACCAACATCTCGTAAATTTTTTAAGGCATCAATTAATCGCATATTATCACGCTGATGTAAGCCAATACTTGGTTCATCTAAAATATACAACACACCAACTAACTGAGAGCCAATTTGAGTAGCTAATCGAATGCGCTGAGCTTCGCCACCACTTAATGTTTTTGATGAACGATTTAAGGTTACATAATCTAATCCAACCTCTAACAAAAAACCAATGCGGGTTCTAATTTCTTTTAAAACTTCTTTTGCAATTACGTTTTGTGATTTGTTTAATCGCTTTTCAATATTTTTAAACCAATCGCCTAAAATATTAATGTCCATTTCAGATAATTCAGAAATGTTTTTACCATCAATTTTAAAGTATAAAGCTTCTTTTTTTAAGCGAGTTCCTTCACAAATTTCACAATTAATTTTATTAGTAAAACCTTCAACCCATTTGCTCATTGCGGGCGAAGGATTCTCTTCTGCTTGTCGAGATATGTGAGTTGCTATTCCATCAAATGCAGTGCTATAACCATTAGAGTTAGTTTCAGATTTTATTGTAAATAATTCTTCAGTTCCGTTTAATAATATATTTACAGCTTCGTCAGGAATATCCTCAAAAGGAGTGTCTAAGGTAAATTTATATTTTTCTCCAATTGCTTCAATTTGTTTAAATACCCAAATACCTTTTGATGGACCAAGCGGTGCTATGGCTCCTTTACGAATAGATATTTTTTGATTTGGAACAATTTTACTGATGTCAACTTCAGATACAACTCCCAAACCGCTGCAATGTGGACAGGCACCATAAGGTGAATTGAATGAAAATAAATTTGGTGCAGGTTCGTCATATGAAATACCAGAAGTAGGACACATTAAAGTGCGACTAAAAAATTGAACTTTACCAAAACCAAAAGCTGATGTTGTTTTCTTTTTTGTTTTCACATCTTCTTCTAAATGTTCTAAAACCATAATGGTTCCTTTACCTTGCTTCATGCCTGTTTGCAAAGATTGGTACAAACGAGGTCTAATATCTTTGGCAATTTCTAAACGATCAATTACCATTTCAATATCGTGAATTTTGTAGCGATCCACTTGCATTTTTGGAGTAATATCAACTATTGCACCATCAATGCGGACTTTATTAAACCCCTTTTTTCTAACATCTTCAAACAATTCTCTATAATGACCTTTACGGCCTTTAACAACTGGCGCTAATAAATTTATTTTTTTGGTATTATATTTCTCTAAAATTAAATCAATAATTTGCTCATCGCTGTAACGAACCATTTTTTCGCCCGTTACATAAGAATAAGCTTCTCCTGATCGTGCAAAAAGTAAACGTAGAAAATCATAAATTTCAGTTATTGTACCTACAGTTGATCTTGGGTTTTTATTTACGGTTTTTTGTTCGATAGAAATAACAGGACTTAATCCCGAAATTTTATCAACATCAGGGCGTTCCATGTTCCCCAAAAATTGTCGGGCATAGCTCGAAAAACTTTCAATGTAACGACGTTGTCCTTCTGCATAAATAGTATCGAAAGCTAAAGATGATTTACCACTGCCACTTAAACCAGTTAGTACTACTAATTTGTTACGAGGAATATTAAGAGATATGTCTTTTAAATTGTGTGCGCGAGCTCCAATAACTTCTATTTGTTCGTCTTCCATGTTGAGGGTAGATTAAAGATATAAGATTAAAGATTTAATGAATGACCTAAATCTTATATCTTTCATCTTTTATCATTTCTTTAAAGTGTCTGTAATTATTTTTAATGTGTCTGTTAAAGTTGCTGTTTTTAAAGTGGTATCAATGATGGCTTCTTGATGGAAAAGGTCATAATAATAAACACTTATGTCTATGTTTTTGTTTTTAGGAACTTTAATTTGATATATTATTTTATCAGGATTGTGAAGTTGTTCTCCAATTATCCAAGGATTAAATGTTTTTAATATTGATAAATCAGTTTTAATGTGTTTTGCAAAAGCTGTTAAATTTGTTATTGAGGAATCCACCTTAATTATTTTAAATGCAGGAAAACCATTTGTCTTTTTTATTTTATTTTTTACACCAAAATGTGTAGGGCTGGAGAGTAATGTCTTATAAGCCAATATCCGATAAATAAAACTTCCAGTTTCTTTATTTAGTAATAAATCATAATAATTATCGGACTTTTGTTTTCTTAAAGCATTTTGAATTCCACCTATTCCTACATTGTATGCAGCGGCTGAAAGTGTCCAGTTTTTAAAGTAATTATAAGCATCTTTAAAATGTTTACAAGCTACTACCGTTGATTTTTCAACATCTAATCGTTCGTCTATTTCGTTGTTTATTGTAAGTCCATAATGCTGTGCGGTAATAGGCATTAATTGCCAAAAACCAGTTGCTCCCATCGGGGAAACAACATTTGATAAATGACTTTCGATCATAGCGACGTATTTAAAATCATCAGGAATACCCTCTTTTTTTAAAATAGGCTCAATTATTGGAAACCACTTTTGAGCTTTATTAAATAAGGCTAATGATGAACTTTTCCATGATTTATTTGCAAAGAATTCTTTTTCTAAACTTTCTTTAATTTCATAATCATTTTGAGGAACGCGCTCTCCTGCAAATTCTAAATTAGTAGGAATATTTAATCCTAATACCTTATAATTAGAATTTGCATAATCAATAGAATTTAAATTTGGATAAAATATTATCCAATTAACTAAAAAAACGATGATTAACCATGATACAAGACTCGCATATATTTTCTTATGGAGAGTTGTTGGTTTACGGAAAAAATTTAAGATCCAGACAGATATGGTCACTTTCTTTTTATAATCGTGTTTAAGTATAAAGATAGGAAAGTGATTGCACAAAAACCAACAGAAATAATAAACCACATTAATTCATAATTTAGAATTAACTGTAAAGCCAATGCTAAACTAATACATCCAATTATGAAGAATAAAATAGCAATTCTTTTTTCTGTAATTCCTCTAAAGAACAAATGATGTGTTGTGTGATCTTTACCTCCGATAAAAGGTGATTGTCCACGTTTTATCCGGTTAAAACTAACTGTAATAGTATCAGTTAATGGTAAAATAAAAATTAGAGCAATTGAAATAAAACCTTGTAAAATGGGGTTAATTGAAAACGAGGAATGGCTGACTAATGAATTTGAATTCCAACAGTAATCAATGCCAACGACAGCTAAAAAGGCACCTAAAAATTGGCTACCCGTATCTCCCATAAACATTTTTGCTGGATGCCAATTATAAACTAAAAACCCTAGTAAAGCACCCAAAATTCCTAAACTTAAAATTGGTAATGGTGAAAGAAGAATATTTAAATTAAGGTTTATTGCGATTATAAATATTAAAATTGAAATTGATACAATACACGTAATCCCGTCCATATTATCAAGCATATTTATAGAATTCATTAGTCCAATCACCCAGATAATCGTCAAACCAAAATTTAATGCTTCGTTTGAAAATATATCAATTTTTGTTCCTGAAAAATATAAAATTAGTCCGCAAAATAATTGTGCAACAAATTTCAGTAATGGTTCTGTATTATAGGCGTCATCAGCTAACCCCATCAAAAATGCTATTGTGCAAACAACAAAAATTCCAATAATTTTTACGCTGCTAAAATTTAACGGAAATAAATGGTCAATAAAATGTACGATTATAAACGTTATTAAAAATATTACAAAAAAAGAGATGCCGCCGATGGAAGGTTTTATTTGTGGATTCCAACGAATTTCCTTTTGTGAATTTTGTTGATTTCTAACACCTAATGTTTGTGAGAACTTTAATAATATAGAATTGAATAAAACTGATAAAACGAAAGTAGTGCCAATTATTATAACTGCAAATAATAATACATTATTTTGAAAATAGGTCATGTTAAAAAGGACTGCTAAAATCTTTAAATTTAGTGCCAACTAAATCTTTTTCTGATAACAGAGGATTTGATATATTCCAATTTATATTCAAATCAGAGTCGTTCCAAAGTACAGT
>JBIKOX010000214.1:0-4794 GCA_044357775.1 Bacteroidia bacterium
GTAATGGCATTATCAATACTAGCAGCATCAGTAAATGGAATATCTATTTTTACTTGCTCATTTTTATAGCGTGCAATTATAGTAGTATGCGTAAATAAATGTTCAATAGCTAAAATTTGTAGTGATGCATTTTCACTTTTAGAAATTAAAAACACATCTTTGTTTAATAAGGCTAAATGCTCATCCTTCAATGAAATTGCATTTACAATAACGGTTTTGCAATGCGAAAACAACTTTAATTTTTCGTTCAATTTTTCAGAACTATTTTTAAACCCTTCGTCATGTGCGGTACCCAAGGTTGTGAACACACCAATAGTTGGCTGAATAATATCTCTTAATAAATTCATTTCTCCTACTTCGGAAATACCAGCTTCAAAAATCCCTAAAGTATGCTTGCAATTTAATTGCCAAATAGATAATGGCACCCCCACTTGCGAGTTAAAACTTTTGGGGCTGCGGGCAATTACATAATCTGTTTTTAATAATTGATACAACCATTCCTTAACAACCGTTTTACCATTACTACCAGTTACGCCAATTACAGGAATTGTAAATTGTTCACGATGATAGGTCGATAATTTTTGAAGCGCCGTTAACGTATCTGAAACAACTATAAAACAAATATCGTCTTGTAAGCCAACACAATTTTGGGGAATGTGATTAACAATAAATGTCTTTACCCCTTTTTGACATAAACCATAAATATATTGATGAGCATCATTACGCTGCGAATTTAAGGCGACAAAAATAGTAAGTGCAGGTTCAGTAAGCTGTCTGCTATCAATTAATAAATGACAAACAGAGTGATTAGCATCACCAACTAAAGTGGCATCTATTACTTGTGCAATGTGCTGCGGTGTATACAAAATAAAAAGCGGTTTATCTTCTACAAAATAAACCACTTTTAAGTGAATTCCCTAATTTTTTAACCTTATTAGCGACGAGTTTTAATTAAAGTCAATTAATAGTTAAGATACTTTTTGTTAACTATTAAAAACCCAAAAGATTCACCATCTTCTTTTCCTAGATGTTTATGGTGCATTTTATGAGCACGGCGAAGTGTTTTTACATACTTACCATCCAAATTTCTAAATAACTTAACCCGCTGATGAATAATAACATCGTGTACTATAAAATAAGCTGCGCCATAAGCAGTCATTCCTGCGCCAATTAAAACAGAAATAGGACTACTGTAAATAATGCCAAGCATAATAAATAGCCAACTAGGAACAGCAAAAATAATTGAAAACCAATCATTTTTTTCTAATAATTGCGTTCTTGTTTCGTGGTGACTTTTATGAAGCGACCATAGAAAACCGTGCATTATATACTTGTGAGTAAACCATGCAACAAATTCCATCCCAAAAAAGGACGTTAAAAATATTATAGCATATAGTATCATGACAACAATAACAAAAGAATTATGATTTTTGTTTAAATTTATTAATAGCATTTACAGTGAACTCTGATAATACTAAAGTACCACTCATTTTAGCGCGTTCAATTAATAATGTATCCCAGTTTTCCGTTCCTTCCCACATTACTTTTTTAAGCATCATCATAGCTTCAGGATTGCTGCTAGCTAATTTTTGAGCTAAAGCCGCTATGCCTTTATCCATTTCTTCAGCTGTTGAAAAAACCTCAGCATACAAGCCTTTTTCTTTTGCCCAATTAGCTGTTTGCCACTCGGTAGCATTAATTGTTAATTGACAAAATGCAGAAGTGCCTACTTTACGCTCAACGGCTGGCCCCACTACAAATGGACCAATACCAACAGCCAATTCAGATAATTTAATAGATGCGCTATCAACGGCAAATGTATAATCAGCGCTGGATGCAATACCTACTCCACCGCCCACAGCTTTTCCTTGAATACGAGCAATGATAAATTTAGGGGCTTTGCGCATGGCGTTAATTACCATTGCAAAACCAGAAAAAAACTTCAATCCTGTTTCAATATCTTTAATTGAAATTAATTCATCAAAACTTGCACCGGCGCAAAATGTTTTATCACCTTCGCTTTGTAATACAATAACTTTAGCGTTATCATCTTTTCCTAATTTTTCAATTTCAGCGGCTAAGTTTCTTAACTGAACGCCGGGCATTGAATTACTTTGAGGATGAAAAAAAGTAATCGTTCCTATCCCATTTTCGATAGTTGATTTTATAGTGCCTTCCATTTTAAATAGTTTTAATTAGTTTTAATTTTTTTAGTTGCTTTAATAATTTTTGGACTTTGGCTTCCATGCAATGCTCTTAATACTTCTATTTTATTAGCTCTAATCCGATAAATAATCAAATACTTTCCAAGAATTATGTTTCTGTAAATTTGAGTTTTAGTTTCTAGATGACGACATTCTGGATAAATAAGAAATAAAAGAGGAAGCCCGTTTATGTGCTGATATATATTAGCTACAAATAGCTCCGCCAAATTTCTGCCAAAAGTTTCAAGTCCGTAATCGAAAATATCAGCTAAATCATCATCAAAAACAGACGAAAGATTTACTTTCCGTGTTTTTTTTTCCATGCGTTTAATACATCATTTTTAAATTCATCAAAGGAACCTAAAGTTTTAAAAGGGCCTTTCTCAGCCTCTTTAATTAAATCAACAAATTCTTCCTGAGACATAGGTGTTCCAGGAATTGCCAAATTTCTTTTTATTTTAACTTTTGACGAACGCATATACTAATTTACAAAAAAACAATTACTAAGCAAGTATCGTTACTGGATTTTCTAAAAAGGTTCTTAAAGTTTGTAAGAATGCTGCTCCGGTTGCTCCGTCAACTGTTCTATGATCACAAGCCAAAGTTACTTTCATTACATTCCCTGGCACTACTTGATTATTTTTAACAACGGGCACTTGACGAATTGCACCAACTGATAAAATACAAGATTCAGGTGAATTGATAATGGATGTAAATTCATCAATACCAAACATTCCTAAATTAGAAACTGTAAATGTATTTCCTTCCCAATCGGCTGGTTGTAATTTTTTATCTTTTGCGCGTTTACCTAAATCTTTTACCTCAGCGCTAATTTGTGATAATGATTTTTGATCTGCAAAACGAACCACTGGTACTAATAAGCCATCTTCTACTGCCACTGCTACACCAATATGCACATGCGAGTAATAACGAATTTTATCTCCCATCCAACTTGTATTTACTTTTGGATGTTTACGTAATGCTACGGCACATGCTTTTATTACTAAATCATTAAATGATACTTTAATATCCGGAATAGCATTAATTGCATTGCGGGAAGCAATGGCATTATCCATATCAACCTCAATTGTTAAATAAAAATGAGGTGCTCCGTTGGTACTTTCTAATAATCGTTTAGCAATAATTTTGCGCATTTGCGATGTTGGTTCATCGGTAAAGCCTTCTGCTCCGGGAACAAATGAACTAACGGTTTTTGAACTGCCGCTAGTAGTTGTTTGTTGTGGTTTATAGTTCTCTATATCAGATTTAGTAACACGACCATTATCTCCGCTACCATGAACTTTTGACACGTCAATTCCTTTTTCTTTTGCCAATGCTTTTGCTAAAGGAGATGCTTTTACTCTGGTATCATTAGAGTTATTTGTTATTGGAGCAGAGTTAATTGAGCTAGGAATACTTGTAATAGTTTCTATCGGTTTTACCTCAACTATCCCTTTAGTCTCCGTTGTACCTTTATTCCCTTCAATTGCTTTTAAAATAGCATTTATATCTTCGCCGCCTTTTCCTAAAATGGCTAATACACTATCAACTGGGACAGATTGTTTTTCTTGAACACCAATATGAATTAACACGCCATCCTGAAATGATTCAAACTCCATGGTTGCTTTATCAGTAGCAATATCAGCTAATAACTCACCGCTCTTCACTTTATCGCCCACTTTTTTGTGCCATTTTTCAATTACACCATCCGTCATGGTATCACTTAACTTTGGCATACGAACTACCTCAACGCCGGCAGGTATGGCAGTGGTTTGAGATGAGTTATTAGTTGTTTGATCGGCTTCTTGCTTCTCGACTACGCTCGAAGTGACAGATGCTTTTGTTTCTGCCCCACCATTCAATAAATCAGAAATATCTTCGCCTTCTTTACCTAAAATTGCAATGATAGCATCAACAGGAACTGCTTGTTTTTCGGGGATACCAATGTGTAATAACACACCATCCTGAAATGATTCAAATTCCATGGTTGCTTTATCTGTTTCTATATCAGCAAGCAACTCGCCACTTTTAACTTTATCTCCAACTTTTTTATGCCACTTTGCAACGGTTCCATCCGTCATCGTATCGCTTAATTTGGGCATTCTAACTATTTCAGCCATGTTATATTTAATTTTTAGTGTTGAGTTATAAGTTTTTAATGCTCAACTATTAAGCTTTAATTTTTAAATTTTCTTGAGATGTCTTCACAATTTTAGTGAGAATTTTCACAAGTTCATTACATTCAGAAATATGAATTTCCAAATCAACATTATACCAATCAGATTCATTTAACAACCTTAACCAATAAAATGTTTCTCTCGCTTCCTTAGACGCAATAGCCATTTTTGTTATAAAATCTCTTTTTGACTGTCCAGCACTAGCTTCGTTTACATTTGCACCAACCGAAGTTGCACTTCTTAATAATTGAAGCAAAATAGGGTTTTTATCTATTTTATATAGTTGTTTATAAAGTGCTATTATCTTCAAAGAAAACTGAAACGACTTTCCTTGAATGATACTTTCTTGATTTGTTTCAACTACTTGCACAACTATTAAAAACTAAACATTAATAACTTAAAACTATTCGGAG
>JBIKOX010000217.1:0-4737 GCA_044357775.1 Bacteroidia bacterium
GCAGTATCACGAATTTTATCAATAGCTTCGGTTACCGTATTAATTGCAGTATCATAACCAATGGTGTAATCGGTGCCTATCAAATCATTGTCAATTGTTCCAGGACATCCAATTGTTTTTATCATATGTTGCTTGCTTAATTCTAAAGCGCCTCTAAAACTGCCATCTCCACCAATTACAATAAATCCATCCAAAGCATGTTTTTGCAATGTTTCAACTGCCATTTGCATTCCTTTGTCAGTCATAAAACGAGTGCTACGAGCAGTTTTTAAAACCGTACCTCCGCGATGAATAATATTGGACACGGTACTTTTTGTTAATTGAATGCAATCATTATCAATCAATCCTTCGTAACCTCTGTAAAAACCAACAACCTCTATTTGTTCGGCGCGAGCAGTTCTTACAACTGCTCTGATGCAAGCATTCATTCCTGGAGCATCTCCACCTGATGTAATTAAACCTATTTTTTTCATTTTAATTTTTCATTTAACTATTGCGAAAATTACTGTTGTTAATTACCATCTTTATTCAAAATAATACTTTTTACTTTCGCGGTTTTTTAAATTGCAACTAATGGTACTTATTAAATACATCCCAACTTTGTGAATAAGCTTTATACAATAAATCTAAATTTAAATTTAAAGGTATGTTATTGGTTTTAAAATAATGTTCTAAATCTTCAGTAGCTAAATTTCCTGTTAAATCATCCTTCGCCATGGGGCAACCACCAAATCCATGAATAGCCAAATCAAAACGCTGGCAACCACTTTTATAAGCAGCGTCAATTTTCTCTTGTGCTTTTTCTTTAGTTGAGTGCAAGTGGGCTCCAATTTCAATGTTTTTAAATTCAGGAATAATGTTTGAAAATAAATAACTTATATTTTCAGGGTTTGAAACACCAATTGTGTCAGAAAGTGCAATAATTTTAATACCTAAATCACCTAATTTTTTTGTCCAATTAATTACAATGTCGCTATTCCAAATATCGCCATAAGGATTACCGAATGCCATTGAAATATAAACTACTAATTCTTTATTATTTTTAACACAAAGATTTTGAATTTCTTCAACTCTAATTAAAGATTCCGCTATGCTTGAATTGGCATTTCGTTGCTGAAACGTTTCTGAAATAGAAAATGGAAATCCTAAATAGCTGATTTCATTAAAAGAAGATGCGTCTTGCGCTCCACGAGTATTAGCAACAATGGCTAACAATTTACTTTTTGTGGTTGATAAATCTAATTGCTTTAAAACATCCGCAGTGTCTTGCATTTGAGGAATAGCTTTTGGAGAAACAAAACTTCCAAAGTCAATGGTATCAAAACCAATATTTAAAAGCGAATTAATATAGTTTGCTTTAATATCTGTGGGAATCAGTTCTTTGATACCTTGCATGGCATCTCTAGGGCATTCAATTAACTTCATTATAATATATTTTGATTGATAAGTTCTTTA
Organism: Bacteroidia bacterium; assembly: GCA_044357775.1. Classification (GTDB taxonomy): domain Bacteria; phylum Bacteroidota; class Bacteroidia; order B-17B0; family Aurantibacillaceae; genus UBA4416. The sequence continues at coordinate 1,456 of JBIKOX010000217.1, forward strand.
TTAATTTTTTTGATTAAAGCGGGTCCTTCATAAACAAATCCTGTATATAATTGAATTAAATCAGCGCCGGCTTTTATTTTTTCAATAGCGTCTTCGGGACTGTGGATTCCACCAACGCCAATTATTGGAAATGCATTATTTGATTTTGTTTTTAAATAAGCAATAACTTCAGTGCTTCTTTTTGTAAGAGGTTTTCCACTCAATCCTCCCATTCCTATCGCTTCAATTTCTGCTTTTGGACAAGACAATGGTTCACGCAAAATAGTTGTATTTGTGGCTACAATACCATCAATTTTAGTAGCAGCAACAATCTGTATAATATCATCTAATTGCGAATTGGTTAAATCAGGGGCAATTTTTAAAAGGAGCGGTTTCCGTTTTGCTTTAGCATTATTAATTTTTTGTAAGTGATTTAATAAATGAGTTAAAGGTTCTTTATCTTGAAGTTCTCTAAGGTTTGGAGTATTTGGTGAACTTACATTTACAACAAAATAATCTACAACATCAAATAGAGCATTAAAACAATATTCATAATCGTTGATAGCATCCTCGTTTGGCGTTAATTTGTTTTTCCCGATATTTCCTCCAATAATCGTTTTTGTTTTCTTGAATTTCAAACGAATAGCTGCCGCATCAACTCCTTCATTATTAAATCCCATTCGATTTATTAAAGCGTGATCATTTGGCAATCTAAATAACCTTGGTTTATCATTGCCGGGTTGCGCTTTTGGGGTTAATGTTCCTATTTCAATAAAACCAAAGCCAAGGGCGGCTAATTCGTTAAAAACTTTTGCATCTTTATCTAAACCAGCAGCAAGGCCAACTGGATTATCAAATGTTAATCCAAATAGTTGTTTTTTAAGTTTAGGATGCTTAACGCCAAAAATAGAGTTTGCTATACTTCTACAAAAGGCATTGGCTAAAAAAAGCTTAAGTAAATCAAACGTTAAATAATGAGCTTTTTCGGGATTTAGCTTAAAAAGCAGTGGTTTTAAAAATATTTTGTACATAATTACGCAAAAGTAAGGTTTATAGAGCTTTTTAATGCCCTGAAATACAGAATGTTGAAAAATAAAATAAAATATTTTCATTTTTTTAACTAAAATTAAAAATTAAATGTATTTTTGCACTCAAATAAACAAAACTTAAAAAAATTAAAATGAAAAAAGTATTATCAATCGTTGCTGTAGCTGCTTTAACAGCTGCATTTGTGTCTTGTGGTCCTTCTAAAGAAGAAATGGCTGCTAAACAAAAACAAACTGAAGATTCAATAGCTGCTGTAGCTCAAGCTCAAGCTGATTCTTTAGCTAAAGTTGCTGAAGCTGAAGCTGCTGTTGCTGCTGAAGCTGCTGCTAAAATGTCTGCTGATTCTACAAGAATGGCTGATTCAGTTGCTGCTGCTTCTAAAGGCGGTAAAAAGAAGTAATATTTACTTAAGCAATTCAATAAAAAAAACCCGAACTAAGTTCGGGTTTTTTTTATGGCAATAAGAGTCCTCTTCCCATAAAAAATCTATTGGATAGTATTGTTAAGGTCCTTGATATTCTATTCCATTATGAATTTTAATTATTACCTACAATTTTTTCAATTTGATTCATTACCTCAACAAGAGTATATTTTTATCCGACAAAAAACAATTACAATTAGTTATCTACGAATTTAAACGACTATTAACCGGATCTTTTTTTTGTTGCATTTACCATTGTGTTGTCAAAATGATGAATCGTATGAAAAATCAAAACATGATAATTTAATAATTAAAAAAAACATTTTGAACACATTAAGACATTGCGCAAAATGACTTGGTAATATAAGAATAGAGAAGGTGAAAAGAAACGGCGAGATTAGTCATAGTAATTAATGAAACTTACAAAAATCAAAAAGGTGAAAAAGTAACAGAAACCACTTGGCATTATTTAACTGCTTGGGGCGCCAATGCCAAAATTGCTGAGAAATTTTTACAAAAAGGAAGTGAGATTGCCATTGATGGTAAATTGAGAAAAACAATAATAATGGACATTATTTGTTAATAACTATAATGATATGTATTATAAATTGTTAGTTGTAAATGATTTACATTTACGCGAAAATTCTACAAAATTTAACTTAATTTAATGAAAACTTTACTTTTAATTACATGTTACTTTCAATTTAATCAATTGTTGTTTTCTCAAACAGTTGATAGTCAAAAACTCGAAGAAGCTAAAAAATTTGAAAACAAGCTAAGCATTAGCACTAAAAAGATGGTCATAAATACCATGAATCTTTCCAATACTTCAATTAGAGAATTTAAAAAAGAATTACTTGGATGGAGTCATAAAGTTATTTCAAGCGACATTGATTCAATTCAAAAAACATTTATCATCATTCATAATAGTAAACTGCACCCTTTAGAAATGACTGATTTTTTAGAAAAGTATCACATTAAAAGTGACGCTATTATCAGCTATAACTAATCATTCAGGAAAATAGCAAATGGCAAATTATTTTATCAAACATATGAGGTGTATATTATTTACAATTTTACTAGGTGTAAATTATATTGTTTTTGCTCAAGGTACTAATTGCTCATTAGAAACAAGGGAACTGTTTGACGTGCTTTATAAATATAGCATTAAAGCTAGTAGAATTTTAAGTTATCAATAACTATTTTAATATAATGAATAAGTTAAATATTAAATTAAAACTGTTTTACGTTGTTATGGCTCTTTTTGCTATTACCAAAATAGGTTTTTCGCAAGGAGATACACCATGTTTGGCAGTAGCATTAACATCTAATACAAATTGTGTTATAACTGCAGGGACAACTGTTGCTTCAACAAAATCAACAAATGCTGCTAATTTTGGCGCTCCAGGTTGTTCATTACATTCAAAAGACGTTTGGTATTCATTTACTCCAACTGTAACAGCCTCTTATACCATAACTAGTATATCCAACTCAATAACTGATGGAGCCATGTCGTTGTATTCCGCAACTTCTTGTTCCACAGGTTATATTGAAATACAATGTAGTGATGATGTTATCGGAACAATGCCTCAAATAGTTCAAACTTTAACATCAGGTGTAACTTATTATATTAGATTTTGGCAATATGATACAGGGACAGGGACTTTTGGAATTTGTATTCAATCACCACCTCCACCCCCAACACCACCAGCAAACGATAATCCATCTGGTGCTATCCCAATAACAACTGGTGCTACTTGTTCTTATACAACTTTCACTAATGCAAATGCTACTAATTCAACTTGTGGAACAATTCCAGTGCCTGGTTGCGCATC
>JBIKOX010000218.1:0-4657 GCA_044357775.1 Bacteroidia bacterium
AGCGCAGCAGCAAATGTGACAGTGACACCAAATATTACAACAACTTACACTGTAGTTTCTGGAGTTGGCAGTTGCACATCATCAGCTATTGCTACAGTTTCTATAACTACGTCTCCATCAATAAGTATCACACCTTCTTTGTCAGCAGTATGTTTAGGACAAAGCATTGGCTTGTCTGTATCTGGCGCTGGTCCCTTTGTTTGGACTGCTAGTGTTGGAGCCGCTCCTAGTGCTGCAGCAAATGTGACCGTTACACCAAGTTCTACAACCTCATACACAGTTATTTCGGGAGTAGGAAGTTGCACATCATCTGCAGTTGCTACAGTTTCTATAACTACATCGCCATCAATAAGTATTACACCTTCTTTATCAACAATATGCGCAGGACAAAGTATTGGTTTATCAGTTTCCGGGACAGGTCCTTATGTTTGGACTGCAAGTAGCGGTCCTAATCCAGCGAGCGCTGCTAATGTGACCGTTACACCTTCATCAACAACTTCTTATACAGTAATTTCTGGAGTTGGTACATGTACTTCAACGGCCGTGGCAACTATTTCTTTATCTGTTATACCAGTAATCAGCATAACTCCTAGTTTAACAACTATTTGTGTAGGACAGAATGTTGTGCTTTCTTCAACAGGTGCAGGACCTTATAATTGGACGGCAAGTTCAGGAGCAAATCCTCTTGGTGTGGCAACAATAACAGTAAATCCAACTATAACTACAACTTATACGGTTTTATCAGGAAGCGGAACCTGCACTGCTCAAGCAGTTGCTACAGTTTCAATAGGAATAATACCTGCAATTGCCATTACGCCATCAAATACAACCATATGTTTGGGTGCAAGTACTTCTTTATCAGCTAGTGGATCAGGGCCTTTTGTATGGACAGCAAGTTCGGGAAGTAATCCAACAAGTGCTGCAAATATCACAGTTACTCCAAACTCAACTACCACATACACCGTTTTATCAGGCACTGGAGCATGCACAACAACAGCAATTGCTACTGTTTCTGTTGCACCAACATTGCCAATTTCAATTACTCCTTCCAATACGATAATTTGCTTAGGTGCAAATACGAACCTAGTTAGTTCAGGAATAGGACCATTTGTTTGGACCGCTAGCTCTGGAGCTAATCCCGGAAGTTCATCCTCTGTTATTGTTGCTCCCGTTGTAAACACAACGTATACAGTTTTATCTGGTACCGGTGCATGCACTGCGCAAGCAGTAGCAACAGTTTCAATTGCTCCTGCATTAACAGTTACTATTATTAACTCCAATTCTGTAATTTGTAGTGGACAAACTTCAAATCTAACTTGCAGTGGTGCTGGTCCTTTTAACTGGACAGCAAGTGTTGGTTTGAATCCAAATCCTTTGAGTACAGTAATTGTTAATCCTACTTCAAGCACAACATACACTGTTTTAGCAGGAACAGGCGCTTGCACAGCTCAAGCTGTTTCAACAGTAAATGTGCTACCTACAATTAACCCAACATTGATAGCAGCAAGCAATACTGTTTGTATCACGAATTCTGTAATTATTTCTGCTCCAATTGGAACTGGTTTAACTTATTCGTGGCAACCAAGTGCTGCAATTTCAGGATCAAACAACACGTCAAGTATAGTTGCAGTGCCGCCTAGCACATCAACTGTTATTTATACTGTAACCATTTCAAATGGTTTATGTTCTGATTCTGATACAATTCAATTAAAAGTAAAAACACCTCCAAGTATTAATTCAGTTACTACTTTAAATAATGATACTATTTGTGTTGGCGGCTGTGTTACTTTTAGCGTAAATTCTTCAGGAACATCACCAATTTATTATCAATGGTATTATGAAACAGGAATTGGAACATCATCAGTAGGTATAGCTCCAGAAGCATGCTATCCATCAGCAGGAGTTTTTTCAGTAATTGCAACAGCATCAAATGTATGCGGCTTTGACACACTTGTTAAAAATAATTTTATTACTGTTTTCGATATGCCTGTATTAAACACATTCGGAGATACAACCATTAACATAGGTGAAACAGCTTCAATTATGGCTACTGGTGGCTTAAATTATAATTGGACACCTGATATAAATAACTCCATTGCATGTGCAACATGCTCCAATACAATAGTACAGCCATTAGTAAGTACAAATTATGTTGTAGTTGCATCAAACTCTCAGTATTGCGTGGTACAAGATACTGTGAAAATAATAGTAGATGTTGATTGTGGTGATTTCTTTATACCAAATGTTTTTTCGCCAAACGATGATGGCCTCAATGATTTAATAAATGTACACGGCAGATGCATATCCAATTTTAATCTTCAAATATATAGCAGATGGGGCGAAAAAGTATTTGAAACTTCAACTCTAGAAAACAGTTGGGATGGAACTTATAAAGGAAAGAAAATGGATACAGGTGTTTTTGTATACAAAGCGGATGGCGTTTCAATAGATGGGCAATCATTTAGGTTTAAAGGTAACATAACTCTTATTAGATAAATTAAACAATTTTATACTTAATAAAATGAAAAATAAATTATTATTCACTCTTTTCATCTTGCCATTTTTATCAAATGCTCAAGATATTCACTTTTCGCAATTTAATGAAACTCCTGTTCTATTAAATCCTGCAATGAGCTGTACAGCTTTTGACACAAGAATTATAGCAAATTATAAAAATCAATGGGCTAGTGTTACTAGTCCTTTTGAAACTTATGGAATAAGTATTGAAAAAGCGTTGAATCACTTAAAACTAAAAAAAGCTTTTACAGGAATGTCACTAGGCATATATAAAGATAAAGCCGGCGATGCTGGTTTAGGATCTTTATCAGTTAATTTAGGGTTTAATGCAATAGTGAAAACAGGAGAATTTAGCAAGCTATCAGGCGGTATAGGTGCTGGACTAAATTATAGAACAATTGATGCAACAAAATTGCAATGGGAAAGTCAATACGATGGTTCAGTGTATGATCCAACAATTTCATCAGGAGAAAAACCACTTCAAAAATCTTTTTTAACAGGTGACTTAGTTGCTGGTTTTGTATATCATTATGCAAGGAGTGAAAGATATATTAGTGCACAAGATGGCACAAAGTTCGATATTGGAATTTCAGCTTCACACTATAATACTCCTAAATTTTCTTACGCACTAAGTGACGATCAACAATTTACAAAACTTATATTTCATACTAACTTTGATATTGGAATTGAAAGCGCAGGAGTTGCAGTTGTTCCAAGTTTATTATATATGAGACAAGGTCCATCACAAGAATTCGTTATCGGAAGTTACTTTAAATATATTATTCAAGATCAATCCATTTATACAGGGATTAAAAAACCTTGCGCTATATCCATTGGATTGTTTTATCGCGCTGCAGACGCCGTAATTCCGAGTTTATTATTTCAATACGACAAATATGCATTTGCTGTTAGTTATGATTTAAATACATCTGAATTAACTGGTGCATCAAAAGCAAAAGGTGGTTTAGAATTTAGTTTGAAATTTAATATGAGTCCTGGTTACGGAAAATCATTAGGAAAAAGTTTAAATAGAGCTACTTCGCACTAATCTAATTACATATTATAATTGATTGAAGTACTTTACACTTTTTAATAATCGACTTCCATACCAACTAAACATTTCACCATCTACTAATTGTATTTTTGATTCAGGAAGTATAGTTTTCAATTCTTCAATATGCTTTAATCCAAATGGAAAGGGTTCAGAAGAAAGATAAATCAATTCAGGATTTAACTGCATGATATCGTTTAAAGTTAACTGGGGATAACGACCATTCGTAGCAAATAAAACATTTTTTAATCCCATTTTTTTAATCATATCACCAATAAAAGTTGCTTTTCCTGCAGCCATAAATGGATTGTTCCAAATTAAATACAAAACGGATTGATTGATTTTATTTAAATTCAAAAAGGATGTTTCAATAGTTGCTCTAATAACCTTTGCCTCCTCTACTCTATTTACAATTTCACCAATAGCATGAATCATAAAAAGTGCGTCCTGTAAATTATAAATATCACTCATCCAAACAGGAAATTCCTTTTGTAATTCTATAATTTGCTTCTCATCATTTTCTTCTTTGTTTCCAATAATTAAATCAGGATTTAACTCTCTAATTTTTTGAAGATTCAACGTTTTTGTACCTCCAATTCTCTCCAATGATTTAAACATTTCATTGGGATGAATACAGAACTTAGTGATTCCTGCTAGTTCATCTCGCAATCCTAAATCCCAAAGTAATTCAGATTGCGAAGGCACCAATGAAATAATCCGTTTTGGAAAAGACTTTAATTCAATTATATTATTTATTTGGTCTTTAAATATCATACGTTAAATTTGAGAATAATACTGCATATTTACCATTAAAATGAAATCTTCTTTCAAAGCTCATATTGCTCTGTTTTTTGCGCAGCTTATTTATGCCTTAAATTACTCCATTGCTAAAGATTTAATGCCATTTTATATTAAACCGCTTGGATTAGTTATGATGCGAATTGCTGGTGCACTTATCTTATTTTGGATTTTGTCTTTATTTTCTGAAAAAGAAAAAGTAGAAAATAATGATTTAAAAAAAATGATGGTTTTAGCTTTTTTTGGCGTTGCTTTAAATCAAGCATTTTTTATATATGGATTGAGTTTAAC
>JBIKOX010000259.1:0-3363 GCA_044357775.1 Bacteroidia bacterium
ATGATTTTGGGAGCCGATACACATGAGCGTGTTAGGGTTCCTATTCAGGGTAAATACACTAAGGTAATTGAGTGTGGTGCTTTTGGTTCGTTTTTAGGGAAATTAGATTTGATTATTGAAAATGGAAAATTAGTAGATACAAAATACGAATTATTAGATGTAGATCCTGTAAAATATCCTGCTGATAAAAATTTGCAAGCATTGGTGGATAAAGCCTATGAGCCATTTAAAAAAGATATGCAAACAGTTATTGGAACAAGTACCACTCCGTTAGTACGTTATTTTGTTTTGGAAACTCCCATGGATAATTTAATTACCGATGCTGTTAAATGGAAATTTAAACCAGACATTGCTTTATCAAATGGATTTCGATTTTGCCAACCTTTAGCAGTTGATCCAAAAACAGGAGTAGCAACTATTACAAAAGAATTTTTATGGAATATGTTACCAGTTAACAGTGAAGCTAAAACTGCCATTGTAACCGGAAAACAAGTTTGGGATTGGTTAGAAAAAGAATTGCAAAATGCATTTGCTAAAGATCCCTCTAAGCGCTTTGGTGGTTGGTTTGTGCGTTATAATGGAATGGAAGTTAATTTTACAATTGGTAATGAATTTGGTAAACGAGTTAATTCAGTAAAAATTGGAGACGCTCCTTTAGATCCTTTAAAAGAATATAGTATTGTAGCTTGCGAAAGAGAAGGTGATCCAGAAGATACATTATGCCGTATGGAGCATGTTAAAAATCCAGTAAAATCTCCTTTTTTAATGCATGACATCATAATTGATTATTTAAAAGTACATTCGCCGGTGGCACCAAAAATTGAAGGACGAGCCACTGCTACTGATGAACCTCAAACATTGTTAACCCAATTAAAAGGAACAACATATGAATTCAGATAAGAGAGAGGTTTAAGTTTTAGTAATTTTAATTTTCATAAAGTAATACAATTCTATGTTAGGAATAAGAGAAAAACTGATTGTGATCCTCGAATCAAAATTGATTGATGAAATTATTTCAACAGGTAACGTGATGTCATTTAAAGAGGGCGATGTAATTATGGATTATGGCAAGAAAATAAAATTTATGCCATTAATTTTGAGTGGCACAATTAGGGTGATGCGAAAAGATGAAGAAGACCGTGAAATATTATTATATTATTTAAGTTCAAATGAAAGTTGTGCAATGGCCTACACCTGTTGCATGGAAGCTAAGAAGAGCGAAATTAAAGCAATTGCAGAAGATAACGTAGAGCTAATTGGTATTCCGCACGAAAAACTAGATGAATGGTTGGTGAAATATCAAGTTGGAAAAGTTATATATTTAATAGTTTTACTCAACGATTTAATGAACTTTTAAAATCGTTAGAAAGTATTGCCTTTCATAAATTGGATGAACGCTTGGTAAAATATTTAAAAAATAAAACGAAGGTTTCCGGTAAATCCTCCATTCAGTTATCGCATAATCAAATTGCTGAAGAAATGGGGACGAGTAGGGTAGTGATTTCTAGACTATTAAAGCAGTTAGAAAACGATAAAAAATTAGTTTTGTATAGAAATGAAATTAAGTTGTTGAGTGCTTTTTAGCCCCAATTTTTTTACTAATTTCATAAAAATAATAGTAAATTAAATTACAAATTTAAAGTACTCAATTATTAAATACAGATAATTGTTCTTGCAATGTTTTAATTTTTGATAAAGCATCACTTTCTTTTTTTCGTTCAACCTCAATCACTTCAGGTTTGGCATTTGCAACAAATTTTTCATTAGATAACTTCTTTTGTACTGTCTGCAAAAAACCTTTGTTGTATTCCAAATCCTTCGTTAAACGCTCAATTTCATCTTCCTTATTTAAGTTCATTGATAAAGGAATGTAAAATTCTGTTGTTTTAATTTGGAAAGAAAAAGCGCCTTCTACTTTTTCTTTAGTGTAAGAAAATGCAGATAAGTTTGCTAACTTAATTATTGTACTATCAAAATAAGAATGAGTGGCTTCTGATTTTTCAATCACTTCTAATTTTTCTTTAGGAGATAATTGTTTTTGAGCTCTAACATTACGAACCATGGCAACTAACTCTTTACTTACTTCCAACTCTGCCAACTGCTTACTGTCAATACTGCTTACTGTTTTTGGCCATTCAGCAACAATGATACAATCTTTAGCATCGCGTTCTTTAAGTAAATGCCAAATTTCTTCTGTAATAAATGGCATCCATGGATGCATAATTTTTAATAAAGATTCTAAGAATCCAATTGTAGCAGCTAAAGTTGCTTTATCAATTGGTAATGATTTTCCATCAACAAATTCCGGCTTAATTGCTTCTAAATACCAAGCGCAAAAATCGTCCCATACTAATTTATAAGTTGCCATTAAGGCATCGCTCATTCTGTATTTAGAATAATGATCATTAATAACTTCTAATTGTTCTGATAATTTATTTTCAAACCAACTAATAGCTGATTTTTGGGCTTCTGATTGAACTGCACTTGAATCTACTTCAAATCCTGCAATTAAACGAAAGGCATTCCAAACTTTATTAGCAAAGTTTCTACCTTGTTCGCAATAGCTTTCATCAAACATCAAATCGTTGCCAGCTGGCGAACATAGCAACATACCTACACGTACACCATCAGCTCCGTATTTTTCAATTAAATCTAAAGGATCAGGAGAGTTACCTAAACTTTTACTCATCTTGCGCCCCAATTTGTCCCTTACAATACCAGTTAAATAAACATTACTGAAAGGTTTCTCTTGCATCCATTCGTATCCTGCAATTGCCATACGTGCTACCCAAAAAAATAAAATTTCGGGCGCAGTTACTAAATCGTTAGTAGGGTAATAATAGTTTAAATCTTCATTGGCATTAGCTTTTCCATTTCTAATAACAGCAGGATCAAAAACAGTAATTGGCCATAGCCAAGATGAGAACCAAGTATCTAATACATCTTCGTCTTGAGAAACATTTTCAATTTTCAATGTTCCATTTTCAATTTTCAATTTCTCAAATGCCTCATTGATATCTTTCGCTACAACTGTATTTCCTTGCCCATCGTACCAAGCCGGAATTCGTTGTCCCCACCATAACTGACGGCTAATGCACCAATCGTGTACATTTTCCATCCAGTGTTTGTAGGTATTAATAAACTTTTCAGGAATTAATTTTATCTCACCATTCAATACATTTTCTAAAGCTGGTTTACTAATATCTTCCATCTTTAAAAACCATTGCATACTTAAACGTGGCTCAATAACGGCATTAGTTCGTTCACTATATCCAACTTTATTTTTGATATCTTCAATTTTAGAAACTAAACCTAGTTCTTCTAAATCTTTGATAATTTGCTTACGACATGCAAAACGATCTA
>JBIKOX010000219.1:0-4607 GCA_044357775.1 Bacteroidia bacterium
GACCATATTACATTAAAAGATACTGGAGCGTTTTATAAGTCTTTTTTTGTTAGGATTTACAATGATGGTTTTACAATAGTAGCAAATTCGATAAAAGACGAAACGGATTTAACAGAAGTTTACGGTAAAGATATTATAGGACTAAGCGACAAATCAAAATATGAACTTTATAAAGAAATTAAACCAAGCATTGTTAAATTTATTAGTACAGCGATACTTAAAGGGGTGTTATAATTCCATCCATGATTTACCATTTGTAAACTGGATAAAGCTACATGAAGAAAATAATTTAAAGTATTTAAGCAAAAAGTTAAAAGAAAATGATTATAATGTTATTGTTTACGAAAAAATAAACGATGAGATTATTGATACATTCGGTGCCAGTAAAGAATTTTTAACCAAGCTAAAAATAAAGATTGACATTGAGATTATGAAATCTGAAAATAAGCCGTTAATGTTTATTGAAATTAAAGAGGATGAATTAAAGAATATTGAAGAAAAAAAGACTGATAATTTATCTTTTTATGATTTGATTTTTCAGATTGAAAAGCAAATGAATTTCAAGATTAATATAAATAAGATTAGTGTATTTGAATTTTACAACTATTGCAAAAACTTAAGTAAAAATGGCAGAGTCTAAAAAAGTACAAAGTAGTGATATAATAAGCGATGATTTATTTGTTGAACAAATAAAGAATGCAAAGCTTTTTGAAGCTGAAATTGATAAGCTGGTAATTGGTTTAAAAGAGATTAATAAGGAATCAACTAAAACGCTAAAAGCCAATAAAGACCCGAAAAACTCAAAACAAATTAAAGAGGCTACTAAAGCTTTGGAGGATAAAAAAAAGGTTGATGAAGCTATTGTAAAACTTGAAGAAAAAAAGATTAAGGTACAAGAAAAGTCAAAGCTATTAACAAACGAGCAAATAAAACAAAATGCAGTTACCAAGGCAATCGCTAAAGATAGAAAAGCAGAACTTGAAGCATTAGCAATAATTGAAAGCAAATTACTTGGTACTGAACAAAAGCTTTTGGCTCAACAAACTTTATTAAGGTTAGAAAGAAAGAAATTAAATGAAGCTGATAAAGATTATGCTGTTAAGTTAGCCGAAATCAATAAAAAGCTTGATGAAAATAATGCTAAAATATCAGCAAATAGCGATAAGCTAAAAAGAAATTCCATGAATGTCGGTAATTATACCGAATCTATGCGAGATGCAATAAATTCTAGTAATTTATTTTCAAAAGTTACAGGTAACCTTTCAGAATCTAATCAAGAATTAGTATCAGGTTTAGGCGATTCTGTAAAAGGTTTAAAAAATGTAGCTGATGAATTAAAAAACACGGAAGGATTTAGTAAAAAAGCAGGTGTCGCCATGAAGGCTCTAGGTATTGCTATTATTATACAATCCATTAGGTCATTAAAGGCTGCATTTGAAAGCACAGGTAAAGGTGCTGACACATTAAAAGAACAGCTTTCAGGTATTGGTGGTGTGGGGTCAGTAATATTTAATCGGCTAGCAATTGAAGGTGAAGGATTTGCCAAACAACTTGAAGGATTACTTACTTTAGATTGGAATAAGTTCAATGAAGGGACTAAAATATCAGAAAATGCTTGGCAAGGAGTAACAAAACAATTTGGACAAGCTTATGAATCAGGGGTAAAACTTCAAAAAATATTAAACGAATTTGAAAAGACATTAAGGTTAACGAGAATACAACAACAAGAATTTAATTTAGATGAGGAAGATTTTAACGAGATTGCAAGCGATACAACAAGAGGAATTGACGAACAACGTGAAGCATTAATAAAATCGATTGAAAAAAGGAGAGAAAGTGCAAAATTAGGTGTTGAAATTGCAAAAGTTGAATTAAAACAGCAAAGGGATAGGTTGATTTTTAATGTAGAAAATCAAAAACAAACAAAAGAAACGGCTGAAGCTTTAATTTTATTGCGTAAAAACGATTTAAGAGAAGCGTTTAAAAACAATGCTGTTTTAAAGCTACTACAAGCCGATGAGTTAAATTTATTAGAAGAAAAGGTAAAAGCTGAAAAAGATGCTGTTGATAAATTATCTGATTTACCGCGACAAGATGCACAGAGGAAGCGAGAACAAATACAGCGAGAAACAGCCTTTCAAATTGATTTAATACAAAAAAAGAAGCTTAATGCTGGGAGTGAAATAGCTGTACTTACAAAAAAAATAGCCGATGAAAAAATACAACTATTAGACAGGGAGATATTTATAGCTAATTTGGCAAAAGCTGAAAAAAGAAGTACAGATGAGCAAGTTAGAATTTTTAATGAAGGTTTAAGACAAGAAAATGAAATAAACAAGAATAATGAAGCCAAACAAAAAAAATTAGTAGATTTCAATGATTTAATTGCTACTAAGGATGAGGTATTGTTGGGTGAAAAATTAAGAGGGTTAAAATTAACGGAATCACAAACAGAGCAGACCGCAAAAATTGTAAAAGATGCACAAAATAATCAAATCGCAAATGATGAATTAATCATTAAGCTTCAAAATGATAAAATAGCAAGCTTAGAAAAACAATTTAAAATTGAACAGGACATTATTTCTTTGCAAAAACAGTCTGAAATAGATATTATAAAAGAGCAGGAAGCTGAAAAACAAAGGCAATTAGATTTAGCGAATCAAAAAATAATTGAAGGTGAAAACGTAAATCAAAAAATAATGATTGATTTTCGCAAGCAGTCTTATGACGAAACTATTAAATATTTAGATTTAGAATATGAAGCTAGGGAAAATCAATTAAAAAGAAATTCGGTATTGGCTAAAATTGAAAATGATAAAATAATAGAACAATCTGAACGTGTTTTAGCTAATCAAAAAGTAGATGAGCAATATAGAATAGATACTGATAAATTAGAACGTGAAATATTAACTAAAAAAACAGAATTAGCAGAAAAAGAATCTGACATTCAAGATGCAATTTCAAAAAGAAGAAAACAAATTGAAATTGAAAATACAGTTGCAATAATTGAGGAATTGCAAAAAGTTACATCTGCGGTTAGTGAAGAATTGGACAATCGCAACAATATTAATAACCAAGCCAAAGACAAAGAGATTGAGAAAACTAAAACTAGCATTGACAGACAAAGGGAATTAGCCGAAAAAGGCGCTGAAAATACTCTTGCTTTTGAAGAAGCTCAATTGGCAAAACGCGAATTAAAACAACAGGAAGCTTTAGAAAAACAAGCTAGGCAAAAAGAGTTAATACAATTAACAGAAGCCTATTTTAACGCGTTAAATGCAAGGCTTACAGAAGTGGGTGGCAATCCTGACACAGCACCAGTGCGCGCATTAGGCGATGTATTAATAGCAAAAGGAGTAGCAAAAGGTATTGTGCAATTTGCAAAAGATGGTAATGAAATGGTTACTCCTTTGGGCGTAGGTGGTCAAGATGGAGTAGATGACATACCTTTTATGCTTACTAAGGGTGAGGCTGTAATACCTAAAAAAGCCAATATTGAAAACCATGACGCGGTAAAAAGCTTAATTAATGGCAATTTTGAGCAGTTGTACAAGCCTGTTTATGAGAATAAAGATACAGCAACTAACATATACAATAGCTTACTTATACAACAAAACGATAAGATTATAAGCAAATTGGATGACTTAATAGCTAAGCCTGTACAGCAAATTGATGTCGATTCTATGGGTAATATTCGAGAATCTATAATTAAGCAAGTCGCTAAAACTATTATTATTCATAAACAAAAAACAAGGATATGAGAATAAATGAATACATTAATGGCATTAAGGTAAACGATTCAAACAATATTGCGGAACTTGAAATTGAGTTAAATTTTGACAATGACAATAACAGAGAAGCAGTATCACTTACTAATTTTGAGTTTGGTGTTGGTGATTCAAGATTTGCAAATGATGCGTACACTATTTTAAAAAAAGTATTAAACGATGGCTTTAATGGTGGTGTAGGTGTTATTGAGGGTGTGCCTTTTTTGGTAGAATTAGATAATCAAAGAGGAGTAAAAAAGGATTTAATAAATGGATATATAGACCTTTGGAGTGCCGAATATCAAAATGGTACTATTAAAGCTACGGTAGTTCCTGAGGGTGGCATTGACTGGCTTAATGATAAGATAGATTCATTTAGCTTTGAATATCTTGAAAGTATTGGATTAATAAATTCATCAAATTACGTAGATATACCTTATTGCATTAATAAAAAAAACTATGCTACCGAATACTTTATAACGCTATTAACAATTTTTTTTGTAACTGACAAAATAATGTCCACTATTAAAAATATCAAAAAGCTTACAATAAAGCTTTTTAATCCTTTCGAAAGTTCGGCAATAGTTGGGTTAGTTTTAGAAATCTTGTATGTTGTGGTATTAATCACTTCTTTGGTAATATTAGTTTTAAAATTATTTACCATGATAATACAGCCTGTTAAGTATTTAAAAGCAATGTACACTAAAGACTTACTAGAAATTGGGTTTAATCATTTGGGATTAACTTTTAAAAGTTCTATTTATCAGCAATTCCCCTTTAATCAGGAAGTTATCATTCCAGAGCGTTATGCTATCCCTGAATTTTTAGGATTAAGTGGTA
>JBIKOX010000220.1:0-4587 GCA_044357775.1 Bacteroidia bacterium
CAATGTAGTGCTGGCATAAAATGTTTTTTGTCAATAACTCGTCATTTTTATTTAAATATTTTTACGAGCATCATCAAAAAAAATCTTAAGTTTATAGGCTAATTTTTTTACTGTTGGAATTCGAAGAATCAATAAATATCCGTCAATTATATCCTTATCAACAAGAGGCTGTAAATACTATTTTTAATAAGCTTAAAGAAGCTAAGCCTAATGAAAATATTTTATTTCAATTGCCAACAGGCGGTGGCAAAACTATTATTTTTTCAGAAATAGCAAAACTATATATCAATCATTTTAACCGCAAAGTTTTAATATTAACACATCGCATTGAGTTGAGCAAGCAAACTTCTAATGTATTAACTGGCATTGGCATTAAAAATAAAATCATCAATTCTGAAGTTAAAAACTTAGCGCAACAAACAGACTATCAAAGTTTTACAGCTTTAGTTGAAACATTAAATAATAGATTACAAGAAGATGAGCAATTTTTGGAGGATATAGGATTAGTAATTGTTGATGAGGCTCATTATAATTCATTTCGTAAAATTTTTCATTATTTTGAAAATGTAAACATTTTAGGTGTTACAGCCACGCCTTTAAGTAGCAATAAAAAATTGCCTCTTTATCAAACATATAAGGAAATTATTGTAGGTGAGAGTATTTCATCATTAATTGATCAAGGTTTTTTAGCTGAGGGCGTCACCTACTCCAACGATATAAACTTAAGTACCTTGCGAGTAGGCAATAATGGTGAGTTTACAACCGGATCGCATGAAATATTGTATACCCAGGCAATGATGCAAGGTAAATTATTGGATGCATACGAAGAAATTGCTAAAGGAACTAAAACATTAATTTTTAATGCTGGAATTTTAACTAGTATTTCTGTATATAATATGTTTAAAGCTAAAGGATATCCAATTAGATATTTGGATAGTACTTTTAGTGATAGAGATAGATCTGAAACTTTAGAATGGTTTAGAAATACTAAAGACGGCATTTTAAGTTCGGTAAGTATTTTAACAACAGGATTTGATGAACCAGAAGTTGAAACAATAATTTTAAATAGAGCAACCAAATCCTTGACGCTTTATCATCAAATGATAGGACGCGGTTCCAGAGTGCTGCCAAATAAAAAGAAGTTTAATATTGTTGATTTAGGTAATAACTCGCGCCGTTTTAATTTATGGCAATTTCCAATTGATTGGAAACATGTTTTTGTGGCCCCACACATGTATTTGGAGCAGCGCTACAAAGATGAATGGGATTATGAATTAGAAAACGATTACGAATTACCAGATGATATTAAAGCCCGGTTTTTAAACTCATCTGCGGAGGCATTTATTGTTCGTGAACGTTATTTGCAGTGTTTAAGAAAAGGTTTGAAACCTCAATTAGTTTTAGACCAATCGTTAGATGACCACTTTGGACGGATAAAGGATAATGCGGCTGATTTTGATGAGGCTTTTGAGTTATTTGATTTATTGAGTGAAGAAGTAAAATACCGTGTAAAACAATTTTCTAAGTGCATAAATGCCACAAACAACTACACTGATTACCAAACACAAACCTACAGTGGCAAATTAAGGAGACGATTAATTGGTTGGTTTGTTGAGTAAATGTTATGTATTAAAGCTATTTTGTTAAAATTACCTTCATTTTCTTTTTTAATTAGTAGATAATTTTATTTATATTCGCAACTCAAAAAACAAAAAACATGTCTGAAGAAATAGACCAAATTGAACAAATAGAAGATCGTTCTGAAAATAATACCACTTCTGTAAAAAAATCCTCATCCAAAAAAACGGACATAGGCGTATTGGAAGTGTTTTATGAAAAAAACAAAAAAGCAATAACGTATGGTGGCGGTGCAATTTTAGCAATTGTAGCCTTATTTAGCTTTTATAAATTTTATTGGTTACCTGGACAAGAAAAAGAAGCTAATAATGAAGCTTTTTATGCTCAAACTTATTTTGAAAAAGATAGCTTTTTAGTAGCGCTAAATGGTGGACTAACGGTTCAAACATCTGAAGGACCTAAAACAATGATGGGTTTTAAAGATATTGCCGATTCTTACGGCTCAACTAGTACAGGAAATTTAGCAAACTATTATTCTGGCATTTGTTTATTGCGTATGGGTAAATTTGAAGAAGCTATTGCATCATTAGAAGAATATACAATTAAGGATGAAATGATTGCTCCCGTTGCGCTTGGTGCCATTGGAGATGCAAACATGGAGTTAAATAAAGTGGATGAAGCTGTAAAATTTTATTTAAAAGCAGCTGAGCAATCTTCAAACTCTTTCACAACTCCAATATATCTTAAAAAATCAGCTTTTGCTTATGAGCAAAAAGCAAATTACACAGAAGCATTGGCCATTTATGAACGACTAAAAAATGAGTATTCTAAAAGTACCGAAGCTAGAGAAGTTGATAAATATATTGCTCGAGTTAAAACATTAGGAAACATTGATTAATTTTTTCTTTAATAAAAATATAAAAGGTGATTTTCTATCACCTTTTTTTGTTTAATTATATTGATATGGCAAGCGAACTAAAAAATCTTTCAGTATTTGAGGGCATAGAGATTCCCAATGCTGAAAAAATGAAATTTGGAATTGTATGGACTGAATGGAATCACACGATCACTTATGCGCTAATGCAGGGCGCCTATAATACATTGCTTACAAATGGAGCAAAAGCAGAAAACATTATTACAAAAACAGTTCCTGGAGCATTTGAATTAACCCTTGGAGCTCAGTATATGGCCGAATTAAAAGAAGTTGACGCTGTTATCTGTATTGGTTGCGTTATACAGGGCGATACAAAGCACTTTGATTTTATTTGTGATGCTGTGGCGCATGGTATTACAAATTTGAATATGAAATATAATATGCCTTTTATTTTTGGTGTATTAACTGTCAATACTCAAGAGCAAGCTGAAGATAGAGCCGGCGGAAAACATGGAAACAAAGGTGATGAAGCGGCTGTAACAGCAATAAAAATGATTAGTTTAAAAAACAGCTTTAATAAATAAAGTAGTGCAAGTTTTCAAATAAAAAAAATGCTCTTAATTGAGGATGTAAATTAAACTGTGTCAAGTTCAAAAATAATAGAACTTTAACACACGGTTTAAGAAATGGAAAATAAAAAAGACAGCTTCGATTATGAAGCTTTAAAGAAAAAGACCCTTGAGCAATTTCGTTCGGGCAAAAGTTTATTTGGCAAAGATGGTGCATTTGCGCCCTTACTTCAAGATTTTTTAGAATCCGCTTTACAATCAGAAATGGATGAACATTTAACTGACGATGAGCGTTTCAAAGGTAATCGAAGAAATGGGCTTAGCCGAAAAACTTTAAAAACAAAAGAAGGCACATTTGAGATTGCAACTCCCCGTGATCGAGATGGTGAATTTGAACCGCAAATTGTTCGGAAACGAGAAACTATTTTAGCTGAAAGTTTAGAGTCAAAAATTATTGCTTTATATGGTTTAGGTATGAGTTTGCGGGATATATCTGAGCATATAAAAGACATGTATGATACTGAAATATCAGCTACAACTTTATCAGCAATTACAGATAAAGTTATACCACAAGTTAATGAATGGCAGCAACGACCTTTAGAATCGGTGTATTGCATTGTTTGGTTAGATGCCATGTATTACAAAGTAAAGGAAGATGGTAAATTTATAACCAGGTGCGTTTATAATATTTTAGGGATAACCACTGAGGGCAGAAAAGAAGTTTTAGGCTGCTATACTAGCGAAAGCGAAGGCGCGAATTTTTGGTTAACCGTTTTAACTAATCTTCATAATAGAGGAATCACTGATATATTGATAGCTTGTATCGATAATTTAAAAGGTTTTGCAGAGGCAATAGTAACAGTGTTTCCAAAAACAGAAGTTCAAAGTTGTATTGTGCATCAAATACGAAACTCATTAAAATATGTAGCGAGTAAAAATCAGAAAGAATTTATGCAAGATTTAAAGCCAGTTTATAAAGCTATTGATAAAGCAACGGCTGAATTAGAACTTGAGAAATTAGCCGAAAAATGGCAAAAAAAATACCCAATTGTTATTGAATCGTGGCAACGCAATTGGGAAAAACTAAGTACCTTTTTTAAATATCCAGAAGCCATAAGAAAATTAATTTATACGACTAACACAATCGAAGGATATCACAGGCAGATACGAAAGGTTACTAAAACCAAAGGCGCGTTTACTAGCGATATAGCTTTACTAAAATTAATTTATTTGGCCACTCAAAACATCCAAAAAAAATGGACTATGCCTTTAGCAAATTGGAGTATAACCGTATCGCAATTAAGCATCATTTTTGGCAGTCGATTAACTTTAAAACTTTAAGAAAATGAAATTAATAACTCACTTTATATGCACGCGTTTTTTATGGCATAAAGCTCTGAAATTAAAAACAAAAAAAAGCGTTACCTTTACAGCAACGCTCTTAAATTTATTTCGTCGATTAGATATATCCCTAGCAAGTTGCTCGCCAGCAGAGCTTGTTTATGTTTCTATCTAATAGTCAAATATAAAAAAAATAATTTGACACAGTTTAGATTACACTCCCAA
>JBIKOX010000152.1:0-7571 GCA_044357775.1 Bacteroidia bacterium
ATCAGTTATGTCCAGCAATCAAAAATTAGAAACAAAACCAATAGTTATTGAAGTTGTAAAAGGAAATCCACAACCATCAAATGCTGCAGCGCAAGGTGGTCAACAACAAAATCAAACTACTGAAAAAAATCAATACACAAGCGAAATAAGTAATGATGATTTATTTGTAAGAACCTATTTAAGTAAAACAAAATGTTTTTTAGGAGAGCAATTAACCTTAACTCAAAAAGTATATTCGCGAGTTGATTTAAGAGGATTTCAAAATGTAAAGTTTCCACCTTATAATGGATTTTGGTCGCAGCAAGAAAATAATACACAACAAATAAATTTAAAACAAGAAAATGTAAACGGCGTCATTTACAACGTAGCTGACTATAGTAAAGTGTATTTATTTCCGCAACGCAGTGGAACCCTTGTTATTGAACCTGTTGAATTAGATTGTATTGTCAGAAGACAAACAAAAAGGCAACCGCGTAATATATTTGAACAATTTTTTGGTGCTGGTGGATACGAAGATGTTGTTATAAAAGTTAAAAGCAAACCTGTAAAAGTCGACGTTCAAGATTTACCGCTGCAAAATAAACCAGAAGTGTTTACTGGAGCTGTCGGTAATTTTTCATACAAAGCGGAACTTGACAAAACGCAAGTGAAAGCAAACGAAGCCATTAATCTAAAAATCACCATCAGTGGTCAAGGAAATATTAAATTAATTGAACCGCTTAAATTAAACTTACCTGAGTCTTTTGAATCATACGATCCAAAAATTAGTGAAAATATAAAAATTATAGGAGGTGTAAGTGGAAGCATAACCTACAATTACCTTATTATTCCGAGAGAAAAAGGAGACTTTACGTTAAATAATTTAAGTTTTAATTATTTTGACGCAGATAAAAAACAGTACGTTTCCATTCCTTCACCAGAAATAAAATTAAATGTTTTAGAAGGAGATGCGGGAAGTGCGCAAATTATTTCTCCAGAAAAACAAGGTGTGAAGGAAAGTGATAATGATATTCGTTATATAAAAACCGGAGATTTAGATTTACAAAAAAATAAAGAAGAATTTTTCTCTTCCACTACTCACTATCTATTACTACTATTCCCTACTCTATTGTTTTTTGCAGGATTATATCTTGCAAGACAACATGTAAAAGCCAATAGTAACATCATGGCTGTAAAAGAACGTAAAGCTGCTAAAGTAGCAAAAAGACAATTAGCGATTGCCGAAAAGCACATGACACAAAATAATAAAGATGTGTTTTTTAACGAAGTACTGAATGCATTAAATAAGTATATCGGTGATAAATTTGCATTATCTATTGTTGACCTATCAAAAGAGAAAATTACAGAAATGTTAGTATCACGAAATATTACAGATGCTACTGCAAAAAATGTTATTGAAACTTTAAATACTTGCGAATACGCCAAATATGCACCGAGCGCCGTTACTGGTGATTTAAATAAAGTTTATCAAGATACCATTGAATTAATTTCGCAAATTGAAGAACAAATAAAGAAGTAAATGTGACCATTAGATAACTAGACCATGAGACAATTTACTATCGCAAACAATATAAATCAAAATTATAAGTTCGAACGAAATAGAGAACTAGCAAATCTTGTAATGATATTATTTTTATTTACTTCCATCTTTTCTTTTGCAAATAATGATATTCAGGCAAAAGCTGAAAAATTATACGCCAACAAAAATTATAAGGAAGCAATAAACGCATACGAAACTATTTTAAATGAAGGGCAGGTTTCTTACAAACTATATTACAATTTAGGAAACGCCTATTATAAAAATAATGAATTAGGAAAAGCAATTTACAATTATGAATTAGCAAATAAACTGCAGCCAAACAACAAGGATATTGAAACAAATTTGAGAATAGCAAATGAAAAAACAATTGATCAGATAGAAAGCCGCGAAAATTTTTTCATAGGTGCCATAAAATCTGAATTAGTAAATGCATTATCAACAAATGGATGGGCTTGGCTAAGCATACTCAGTTTAGGTGGCTCTTTACTTTTGGCATTTATATTTTTTACTTCTAACAAATTAATTTTAAAACGGACAGGATTTTTTTTAAGCAGTTCCCTATTTGTAGTATTTGTTTTTTCATTGGTATTAGGTTTTACTGCTATAAAGAATAAACAAGCTACCAATTTTGGTATTATTGTAAATCGGGAAATAAAAATTTATGAAGAGCCAACTGTTAGTTCAAAAGTGAAATTTAATTTACACGAAGGAACCAAAACAAGTATTTTAGAAACTAATGTAAACTGGACTAACATTAAACTCGAAAATGGAAATGAAGGTTGGATAAAAACGACTGAGATTGGATTGTTTTAGAGGTTTTAATACACAATAAATGTAAGATTGCTTCTTCGTTCCTCATCGCAATGACGCTTCGTGAGTAGTGAAACGTCGTTGCGACGAAGGAAGCAATCTCACATCTAATAAAACTACATAGATGCTGAATCAAGTTCAGCATGACCAAATCGTTTATTTTTATTTACAAAAACAATAAAAGTGAGATTGCTTCTTCGTTCCTCATCGCAATGACGCTTCGTGAAAAGTACAGCATCATTGCGACGAAGGAAGCAATCTCACACCTTAAAAAACTACTGCAACACAATTTTTCGTGTTTCGATGGTAACGCCTTGCGAGTTTATAAGATTTACAAAATAAATACCATTGCCGCCCCAAGTGCTCATATCAACATAAAATTGCTGTTGTGTAATAGCAGACTGAAATACTTGTTGCCCCAACGCATTACTAATTTTTATTTGATGTCCTGTTAAATTAGCCAAGTTGCCATTATCAATAGTAATATGATCATTAGTTGGGTTTGGCCAAATTTTAATGGTGTTTTGGTACGTTACCGGATTAAACCCTGTTATATTAGTATTAATTAAAAGTGTATCAGTAACCGTAATAGTTTGAAAACATAAATTAGCACTATTCAAACCTGTTATTTCTTGTTGTGTTAGTGCGCGGTTCCACAATGCCACATCATCAATTTCTCCTTTAAAAAAACGACCGCTAGTATTTAATTCTTTACCTATGAAAAGTGGTTGTATTGAATTAATTAAACTTAAGGTAGCATTTGCTGAGCATTTTAAAAGACCATTTTTATAAAGTTTTACACTTACACCATCATAAACACCTATGATGTGCGTCCAACTGCTTAAAGGAATAGAATCAGTAGAACTTGCCCCCGCACTTGTTGATAAATTTTGTAAACCAAATGAGTATTTTGCATCGTTATAATTACCAACTGGTATAAAATTAAATCCTCCGCCATTATTACTTCTTTGCTTTCCTAATGCAGTTCGTTCAAGATCACCTACCGTTGGGTGCGAGTAATCAGGAATTTTTACCCATATGGAAAATGATAAAGTATTTGTAAAATCCAATGAATTATTATCAGGAACTGATATAAAATCACTTGTGCCATTAAAACTATAAGCACTATTAGCACTCCCAAATCTATCGGTTGTTAAAGTCGCTCCATTAACCGTTCCATCATTTGTATTAATACTTTCATCAATGGCATTACCATTAAAAGGCCACCAGCCTACTAAGCCATTTGTTGGTAAATAATTAGGAACTGTTTGAGCTAAGCTTGTTACAGCAAATCCGGCAATAGCCAGAGCTGTTAAGAGTACATTTTTTTTATTCATAGTATAATTTGTTTTATACTACTCTGCCCCGCAGTAGCGGTTAGTTTAAATAAATCAGCGTGAGACAGTTGCAAATACTTGTTCACGAGGGAGTCGAAGCCCTTAAGACAAAGTAAAGCAACGCTCACGCTTTACCGTGAGCGTTATGCTTAAACTTCCCCGTCTTAATTGAACTTTCGACTTTTCGTGAACAGGATGATTAGCAAACGCTAATGTGTTATATTAATTTAGTTTTTTATCTACTAGTTTTATTTTTAGTGTTATATAAATGTACGTTAATTTTTAAAATTGATATGAAAATTTTCTATTAATTTAATATAAACAAAATTACTTTTTAAATTTTCCTTTTAACGCCGCTAATGCCGAAATCATATCGTTAGGGTCATACGTTACAGCTTCTTCTTTTTTTGGAGCTGTTTTTTTATGCGCACTCATCCCCTCGCCTTTCATTGATAAAGCAATACGTTTACGTTTCACATCACATTCCGTTACATTTACCCAAACCTGCTGTCCGACCTTTACCACCAAGTTTGGATCATCTACAAAACTATCGCTCAACTGAGAAATATGAACCAAACCATCTTGATGAACACCCACATCTACAAACGCTCCAAAATTAGTAACGTTGGTTACAATACCTGGCAAACGCAATCCTTCTCTTAAATCATCGATACTATGCACATGCTCATCAAAACTAAATAATTCAAACGATTTACGGGGGTCGCGACCTGGTTTTTCCAACTCACTCACAATATCTTTTAAGGTTGGCAAACCAATAGAATCGGTAACATAAGTCATTAAATTAATTTTTTTACGTAAGTCTTTTTCTTTTATTAAATCATCGATGCTGCAATTTAAATCGCTTGCCATTTTTTCAACAATATGATAAGCCTCCGGATGCACCGCACTTTTATCTAAAGGATGAATACCATCTCTGATGCGCAAAAATCCAGAACATTGTTCAAATACTTTATCGCCCATACGATTTACTTTTAATAAATCTTTACGCGATTTAAAGGCGCCATGTTCGTTTCTGTAATCAACAATATTTTTAGCTAAACTATCGCCAATACCCGATACATAAGACAATAATTGCTTAGATGCCGTATTTAACTCCACACCTACTCCATTTACACAACTCATCACCACGGTATCTAATTTATTTTTTAATGCCAATTGATCCACATCATGCTGATACTGGCCCACTCCAATTGATTTCGCATCCAACTTTACTAATTCAGCCAAAGGGTCGGCTAAACGACGCCCAATGGAAACAGCACCACGCACTGTTAAATCGTATTCAGGAAATTCTTCGCGAGCCACATCAGATGCCGAATAGATTGAAGCTCCTGCTTCACTTACCATTATCACCGGAATTGTTTTTGGTAATACATCAATGCTTCTAATAAATTGTTCCGTTTCGCGAGAGGCTGTTCCATTACCAATTGCAATTGCCTCTAATTGATGCTTGGCGCACATTACCATAACCATATGTTGCGCATCCATTACTCTGCGTTGCGGCTCGTGCGGATAAATTACTGTTTCTTCTAATAATTTGCCTTGCGCATCCAATGCTACAACTTTGCAACCAGACCTAAATCCTGGATCAATTGCCAACATTGATTTTTGTCCTAATGGAGAAGCTAATAATAACTCACGTAAATTATCGGCAAAAACTTGTATGGCTTTTTCATCAGCCGTTTGTTTAGTCATTAAACGCATTTCAGCTTCAATACTGGGCTGCAATAAACGCTTGTAACCATCTGCAATAGCTAAAGCAATTTGCTCAGCACATTCATTGCGAGACGTGATGAATTGTTTTTTTAATTGTTCATGCGCTACTTCATCATCAATAATGACGTCCAAAATTAGTATATCTTCTTTTTCACCACGACGCATAGCTAACATACGATGGCTCGGACAAGACATTAAAGACTCTTCCCATTCAAAATAATCCTCAAATTTTTGCCCTTCTTCTTCTTTACCTCTAATCACTTTAGTTTTAATAATCGCTGATTTTTTAAATAGTATTCGCATACCTTCTCGAGCAACAGCATCTTCACTCATTATCTCCGCAATAATATCTCTAGCTCCGGCTAAAGCATCATCCGGATGTTCAACTCCTAATTCCTTATTCACAAATTTTAAGGCCTCAGGAAATAGTTCTTTAGTTTGTTGCGCTAAGATTAATTGAGCAAACGGCTCTAGACCTTTTTCACGCGCAACTGTAGCTTTTGTTCTCCGTCTTGGCTTGTATGGTAAATATAAATCTTCTAAGGTTGATAAGGTTTCAGCTGCTAAAATTTTATCAGATAACTCCGGAGTTAATTTACCTTGACCTTCAATAGATTTTAAAATACTTTCTCTACGTTGTTCTAATTGACGTAAGCGTTCAATTTCGTTTTTAATTGTAATCACTTGCACTTCATCTAAACTGCCAGTAACCTCTTTACGATAGCGAGAAATAAATGGTACCGTAGCGCCTTCATCTAATAATTCAACAGTAGATTTAACTTGTTTTGCATCGATTTTTAGTTCTGCTGCAATTTTAAAAAATAAAGAAGCGTCTGTCATTATGTATCTTGTTTTAGGTTTTGGTGTTTCGTGTTTTGAGAAACAGTGTAAACAAATATAATCCTATAAAACCTTGATTGCGCTTGGATTTATCAACAGTATAGTTTTAAATATACATCATAAACTATTCACAATGAAAGATTTAAAATATAAAAATGTTGAAAATTATTTAAGCTATGGTATTAAATTAGAAATTATGAGTTCGAGGTATTCTCAAATACTTCTACTTCTGCTAACGGACTAAAAAGATAAATAGCCCCTGTGCTAATTTCTTTGCAGCGATAACGTTTTCTTAACTTCTCACCCTTTTCAAAAATGCGCGAACCATTATATAAAAAATGCGTGCGATAGGGCAAATGTTCTAGCAAAATCAAATGCGCATTTGTTTCATTTGAATCATATAATTTTAAAGTACGCATTAATGTCATGTCACTACAACTTGCAGCAGCCGGATTTAGTAAATATTTTCGTAGGGCATATAAAATATCTAAGGGCAAATTATCAGTAGATAAAAAAGGAGTCATTAAAACTCTAAACGCTTGTTTCCATTCTTCGCCATGCGGTAAAACTCTATTTTTATATTGATTAAATGTATGAAGGTGCGCTATTTCGTGAACTAATGTAATGAAAAACGAATACTGATTTAAGTTATGGTTTATTGTAATGGTATGATTTAATCCATCTCTAGGCGAGGTGTAATCGCCTAACTTTGTGCTCCGCTCTTTAGTTATTTTTAATTTAAAATCAAATTCAATTATCCAAATGGCAATTTGAGGCACAGCAAACTCTGGAATATATTTTCTTAATATTTCCGAGTTCCGTTGTATTTGCTGCTCTCTTAGATGCATAAAAAAACGATAAAAGATTAAAGACTTAAGGTTAAAGATTACAATATATTATGTCTTTTATCAAATTATTTTATAATTATTAGGGTTTGTATTTCGATTTTTGTAAAATTTTCTGCACATCTTTTTCATTCATTAAATCTTCTAAAGTTACATCATCATTATGTTCCATATAAGATTTTATAATTTGCTTACCCAGCCACATGGCAATTCGTGGCGGACAATCTTTACTGATGGCTCTGGTAAAAGGTCCATCACTTGTAAATTCAGAAACTAGTTTTAAATCATTGTCATATAATTTATTATCCTTAGCAAAAAATCCCCACAAGTTCTTTTCGTTTTTATTACAGTAAGTCATTTGAGCAGCAGTGTAGCCCATTTTAATGGAATCTTGAACCTCTGGCAATAAAGCATCGCAGGTATAAAATATTTTACCATAAAAAATCATATGATTTAGTAAGTTGT
>JBIKOX010000130.1:0-8678 GCA_044357775.1 Bacteroidia bacterium
ACTCAGTAATTAGCCAACCTCTTACAGCATCAGACAAAACATGTTCTTTATTCATTGTTCTGGTTCTGAATTTAGGAAGCTGCATCATATTATAGAATACATTTTGACTTCCCAAGTACATATCTAAACCTATTCCAATTGTAGAATCCACATAAACAACATTATATTGAAAGCCACTCACAAAAGTGACAAATTGGTTCGGCGTTTTGCGCTTCGGAAAAAATACTTTAAATCGTTTAACAACCTCTGTCATTTCATCACCCAATAACTCAATATCATTATCCGAATAAGTTTTTACAACATCTGAATGCGACATCTTTATATCTTTATTATTTACAAACCGCAATAAAGTTTGAGAATACAATGAATCAACTATACCGCCATTATTTACAATAGAAGATACGTATCTTGTATAAAACGCGGAGTATTTTCTTTGAAAATCATTCATTTTTTGATAGCAATTTTCAGATGTTAAGCAGAATACGTCTTTGTCCAAGCGTTTAAATTCGACTTGTTCAATTACTACTTCACTTGTATCAATATCTAAAACATCCTGCTTACATCCAATTAATAAATTGGTGGACAAAGCTATTATTATCAATTTAAAAAGAGTTTTCATAAAGAAAATTATATTATTTTTACAGAGTTAAATTACATAAATAAAAATTACATGAAAAAGATTTTACTTATAGTTTCAAGCACATTAGTGTTAGCTAGTAATGTATTAGCACAAGACGCTGCTGATAAAAAATTTCGTTTTGGCTTACGAGTTGCACCTACTCCAACATGGTTAAGAAGCAACGAACTCAATTCAGTTGAAAAAGGAAAGGCTAAATTTGGCCTTGGTTTTGGATTGCAAGTAGAATTCAGAATTAATTCAACCGCATCATTTGTTACAGGTATTGGGGGAGATTTTTTAGGAGGAAAGCAAAATTATAAAAGTGATCAAGGATACGTATTATCAAAAGATGGTGAATATGTAGATTCTAAAACAATTGACTTCACGCAAAGTGCGCAAGTAATAAATGGTGAAGCTGCTTTAAATGGAAACAAATTTTATGAATTAAAATCACGATCAATTAAAGCGACATACATAACAATTCCAGTTTTATTAAAACTTATGACTAAGGATATTGCTGGATTCAAGTATTTCGGGATATTTGGTGGAAATATTGGAATCCAAAGCAAGTTTAAAGCAACCGATGAAATAACTGAATTAACATCTACTGGCACAGGAACGAATACCGTTTATAATTCTGGTTCTACTTCAATAAATATTGATGAAATGAGACCTAGTGGAGATTTAATTCCAATTAATATAGGTTTAAATGCAGGTATAGGAGCTGAATACAATTTATCAGGAAGTACATCTGTTTTTTTTAGTATTAATTATTTAAGAGGATTTATAAATCAATATCAAGGAACATCAGAGATTATGGTTGATAGAATAAAGGATAATATTAATAATACTGGTAATGTTGGCAACGCTGAATTACCAATAAGATCAAAACAAAGTGCATTTAGCGATGGCATACAGGTTAATATTGGTATATTATTTTAATGAAAATTAAATTTATTTAAATCCCTTCCGTGACATAGCGGATGGGATTTTTTATTTTAGCAAAATAAAATTATGAAGGATCAAGAAATAGTAAATCATATAGTTAACTGGTTAAAGGAATATTCCATAAACTCAAAAACAGAAGGTTTTGTTATAGGCATTTCTGGTGGCATAGACTCAGCTTTAACATCAACGCTTTGCGCCTTAACTGGCAAGAAAGTTATGTGTTTAAATATGCCAATCAGGCAACATCAAACCGAATATGATAGAGGAAATGAACATATTGAATGGCTTAAAAAAAACTATCCAAATGTTACAAGTGCCGAAGTTAACTTAACGTCTATTTTTGAAGAAATTGAAAATTCTTTTGATAAATCTATACAAGATTTTTTAACAATGGCTAATACCAGAGCAAGATTAAGAATGACTACTTTATACGCTTATGCAGGTCATCATAAATTATTAGTTGCAGGCACAGGAAATAAAATTGAAGATTTTGGAATTGGTTTTTATACAAAATACGGAGATGGCGGTGTTGATATTAGTCCAATTGCCGATTTAATGAAGTCTGAAGTTTACGCTTTAGCAGCTAAAGTTGGTGTGGTTGATATTATTTTAAATGCGAGACCAACAGATGGTTTGTTTGCAGATGGCAGAACAGATGAAGATCAAATTGGTGCAAGTTACGATGAATTAGAGTGGGCAATGTTGTATATTGAAAACAAAGAAACCTACACTTTATCCGACCGTCAAAAAATAGCCATGCAAATTTATATAAGCAAAAATAAAGCTAACAAACATAAAATGGAACCTATCCCTGTTTGTATTATTCCAAAAGAATATTTAGCTTAGATTTATGGAAAAACGAACCTGTATAGATTGTGGCGAGACATTTAATGGAAGAGTTGATAAAAAATTTTGTAGTGATTTATGCAGGAATTCGCACAACAACAAAATAAATAGTGATAGTACAAATTTTGTGCGCAACATCACCAATATTTTAAGAAAAAATAGAAGAATTATTGAGAGTTTATTACCTGAAGAAACTGCTAAAGTTTCGCAACAAAAATTAATAGATAAGGGATTTAATTTTAATTATCACACTAACATTAGTATTACTAAAACAGGAAAAAATTACGTTTTTTGTTATGAATATGGTTATTTGCCTATTGAAGGAAATTATTATTTGTTGGTAAAACGAAAAACAGATAGTTAGTTTTAGAACTTTTTTGCCTCTATCATTAAAACTACTTTTTTAAAAACTTAAAGTTTTTACCAATGTAACGTGCATTGTCCCCTAATTGTTCTTCAATACGCAATAATTGATTATACTTAGCAATCCGGTCGCTACGCGAAGCTGAACCTGTTTTAATTTGTCCGCAACTTAAAGCAACAGCCAAATCAGCAATAGTCGTATCTTCGGTCTCACCACTTCGGTGACTCATAACAGATGTGTAACTGTTTGTTTGTGCTAACTGAACTGCATTAATAGTTTCAGTTAAAGTTCCAATTTGATTTACTTTTACTAATATCGAATTAGCAACTCCCATGTCAATTCCTTTTTGCAAAAAATTAACGTTGGTAACAAATAAATCATCTCCTACTAATTGAGTAGTTGCTCCTAATTTATCAGTCATTAATTTCCAACCATTCCAATCTTCTTCAGCAAAACCATCTTCAATTGAAATGATAGGATATTTTTTTCTCCAGTCTGCCCAAAAATCAACCATTTGCTCAGATGTTAATTTATCTCCTGTCGATTTTTTAAAATGGTAAACTTTTTCATCAGTATTATAAAACTCTGAAGCGGCTGCATCCATAGCAATAAAAATATCTTCTCCAGCTTTAAAACCAGCTTTATCTATAGCTTGCATGACTGCTTTAATTGCTTCTTCATTATTTTTAAAGTTTGGAGCAAAACCACCTTCGTCACCAACGTTAGTTGCTAAGCCTTGTGATTTCAAAACTGCTTTTAAATGATGAAAAATTTCAGTACCCATTCTTAAGCCTTCGCTAAAACTTTCAGCTCCTACTGGCATAATCATAAATTCTTGAAAATCAATTCCGTTATCTGCATGCGAACCTCCATTTAAAATATTCATCATAGGAATAGGAAGTATGTTTGAATTAACTCCTCCAACATAACGATATAGTGGCTGCCTACATTCTTCAGAAGCAGCTCTTGCTACAGCCAAAGAAACTCCTAAAATAGCATTTGCTCCTAAATTTGCTTTATTTGGACTACCATCCAATTCAATCATTGCTTTGTCAATAGCACTTTGATCAAAAATGTACATACCTTTTAATCTTTCGGCAATTGCTGTATTGACATTGTTTATTGCCTTTAAAACGCCTTTTCCTAAATATTGAGTTTTATCATTATCACGAAGTTCAACTGCTTCATGCATTCCGGTTGAAGCTCCCGATGGAACTGCTGCTCGTCCTAAAATACCTTGATCGGTTACTACATCAACCTCAATGGTTGGATTTCCTCTTGAATCTAAAATTTGACGTGCTACAATGGTGTGAATAAATGACATAAAATGTGTTTAAAAATGTTAGTTAGGATAAAATTAAATAAAGTTTTATTACAATGAAAAATTAAATATTAAGAGTAATGAACTATTTATTAATGTCGTTTATCTATTCCCCAAAGTAACTTATTACGAAGGGTTTCAAAAAAATGTTGCCCTTCTAAATTTATCATATTAAATTTAAAATCGGCTTTCTTTATTTGAAGATCAGATTGATTTTTAATGGTTTGTGCCCGAGAATCTAAAGAGACATTAAAACTATCATTTCTTCCACTTACTTTAAAACTTAATATTTTATTGTTTGAAATAACAACTGGCCTCACATTTAAATTATGAGGAGCAATTGGTGTAATAATAAAATTATCTGAATCGGGCATCATAATTGGTCCACCGCAACTAAGCGAATAGGCTGTTGAACCTGTTGGCGTTGAAACAATTAATCCATCTGCAAAATAGGAGTTTAAAAAAACACCATCTACATAGGTGTCAATATTTATCATAGCACTCGATTCTTTTTTATGAATGGTAAATTCATTGAGTGCATAATTAACCTCATTAAAACAAGTTGTTTTATCTAATTCAATTAATTCTCTTTTATCTAAGGTAAATTTTTCTTTTATTAAAAGTTGAATTGCTTTACTAAAGTCTTCTTTATATACAGCGGCTAAGAATCCTAATCGGCCGGTGTTTACCCCTAACACTGGTATTCCTGATCGGCGAACATATTCAAGGGTTTCAAGCATGGTTCCATCTCCTCCCAACGAAATAACATAATCCGCCTTTGCAATAAGTTCTTCTGAATTATTAAAAGTGTCTAAAGAAATTGGATTTTGCAAAGATGAATTTAAAAAATCTAAATAACCTTTGAAAACAGTAACCTTAAAATTTTCTGAAGCGCACAATTGTATTAATTGCTCTAAATATTCAGGATTATTACTACTTGTATTTCTGGCATATACAGCTATCGTCATAACTTTTATGAAATCTAAATATTGAGAAAATGTAAAAATTCATCCAATTTATTCTTCATGCCGCTTTCAAAATCGCTATTTTGAAAGGATGCTTTTACAACATAATTATAGCGGTAAAAGGTTTGTAATATGCGAGAAATATCTTCTTTATTAATTTTGATAGTAACTTCCATCTTGGTGCTATCAGGAATGGAAGAAACATGTGCACTTAAAATTTTAGCATCATTACCTTCAATAATACTCGATATTTGAGTTAAAGAGTAATCTGCTTGATTTACTTCCAAAACAATTACGCCTCCCAAGTCTTGCACGGAGGCCATCGTTGAAATATTCTGCAATAAACCTTTTAATGTAATACACCCTTTGTATTGCTCCTTATCATCTAAAACCGGAATCAGTGTTAAATTAAAAGACATCATCAACTTTAATAAATCATAGGTATGCTGATAATTATGAATTATAGGTTTTAGTAAAGGAGTTTTTAGGTTGTCTATTTTTTCTTCAGGCTTATTATAGTCAATTAAATCATGCTCCGATACTAAGCCAATTAACTCTCTATCTTTTACAACTGCTAAATGAGATACCTTAAATTGTTCCATCCAATCTAAAGCCACTTCAACGGTATCAGTAGATTTTAAGGGAGGAATTTCGTCTGTTATGAGGTCGGCAACTAGCATAGACAAAAATACTATTTTATATTTAAAAAGGGTGTGTAAAAGAAATTGTTTTGATTGTGAATTTTAGAAATTTTTTGTCTTAAAAACTATATATTTGAATCAAAATTTTTTATGATCTCTTTTGATAACACCGAAAATGCTTTTAAATCAAAATCTAATAGTGATTTAAGTCGTTCCTATTGGTTATTTAAAATGGTAAGTAATCCAGTATTAGTAAATTTTGGTGCAAAAGTAGCACCATTAGGTTTAACAATTGGATTTAAGGGATTAATAAAAAGCACCATATTTAAACAATTTGTTGGTGGAGAAACCATAAATGAATGTGATACTACAATTGCAGAACTGGGGAAATATAATATTGGAACTATTTTAGATTATAGTGTTGAAGGTAAAGAAAGCGAAGCTGATTTTGATGCTTGTTGTAAAGAAACAATTGAAACAATTCATAAAGCTAATGGGAACAAGCATATACCTTTTTCAGTTTTTAAGGTAACCGGCTTAGCTAGATTTGCATTATTAGAAAAAGTAAGTTCAGGAGAAATATTATCTGATGCAGAAACTAAAGAATACGAAACGGTAAAACAACGCGTTTACTTAATTTGCAAGGAAGCTCACTTATCTAACCAAGCCTTATTTATTGATGCCGAAGAAAGTTGGATTCAGCCGGCAATTGATGCTTTAGCAGATGAAAATATGTTGTTATTTAACAAAGAAAAAGCTATTGTTTACAACACCTTTCAGTTATACAGAAAAGATAGATTAGAGTTTTTAAAACATACTATTGCTCAAGGAAAAGCTAACGGTATACACATTGGCGCTAAATTAGTTCGCGGTGCTTATATGGAAAAAGAACGCGCTCGGGCAACCGAAAAAAATTATCCATCTCCAATTCAGGATACAAAAGAAAACTCTGACAGTGATTATAATTTAGCTTTAGAACAATGCCTAAAAAACATTGATATGATTGGGTTGTGCGCAGGAACACATAACGAGAAAAGTAGTTTATTTTTAGTGGACTTATTAAGTAAATATTCTATTTCAGCAGATGATAAGCGAATTTATTTTTCTCAATTACTTGGAATGAGTGATCATATTAGTTACAATTTAGCTTCGTCAAATTATAATGTGGCTAAATATGTGCCTTATGGTCCTGTAAAAGAAGTATTGCCTTATTTACTGCGCAGAGCTCAAGAAAACACTTCGGTAAAAGGACAAACAGGTAGGGAGTTGGGCCTAATTATTAAAGAAAAGAATAGAAGAAAAAAATGAGTTAGAATTTTAACTGCAAAAAAAAGCTTCTTCATTTCGGAAGAAGCCTTTTAGAAATTAAGTACAAAAAATTACTTTTTCAAGTAATCTGCTACTAGTTCATTTTGAACAATTTCCTCTCTAAAAGCATAAGCACCAGTTTTTGGCGACTTAATAACTTTGATCACTTTTGTAAAGCTATTTCCTTTACCAGTTTTTAGTGTTGCTACAACTTTCTTTGCCATTTCTTATAAGTTTTAATGGATTATTTAATCTCTTTATGAGTTGTCATTTTTTTCAAGATCGGGTTGTACTTCTTCAACTCAATACGATCAGGAGTGTTTTTTTTGTTTTTAGTAGTAATGTAACGAGATGTTCCGTGTTTACCACTATCCTTGTGCTCTGTGCACTCTAAAATTACTTGAATTCTATTACCTTTTTTTGCCATTTCTTTTGTTATTTATTGAATTAAGCTAAAATTCCGCCTTCTACAGCTTCTTTTAAACAAGCAAAAATTCCTTTTTTATTAATATTTTTTATAGCTGATGTAGATACGCGTAAAACAACCCATTCTCCAGTTTCAGGAACAAAAAACTTTTTAGTTTTTAAGTTTACTTTAAACTGACGACGGCTTTTAGCGTTCGAGAAAGAAACATTATTTCCTTTCATCGCTTTTTTACCTGTTAATTGACAAATACGTGACATGTTGTTAAAATCTTTAAATGTTATCCTTAAAATAGGGACGCAAATATAGTATTTCTTTTTTAACCTACAAAAAATAGTAGGTTTTTTTCAAAAAATAATATACTTGAATCACTTTTTTTTATTTTACCCCGCTAATCTCGCAGATTTCGCTGAATTTAATCTGCAAAATCTGCGTTATCTGCGGGAAATTATTATTATTTAGTAAAACGTCTTCTACGTTCTGCTCCTTCTCTGTTTCCAGAAGATGAAGGTCTATCTCCGCTTGGTTTGTCAAATGAGCGTCTTTCTCCGCCACCATTTCCACCTTCACGGTTAAATGATCTGCGTTCTCCACCACCAAATGATGGGCGATCACCTGATCTTTCGCTAGAGCGTTCTCCACCAAAAGACGAACGACGTTCTCCACCACCGGCATAGGAGCGGCTTTCACCACCACCGTATGATTTACGTTCTCCACCTTCTCTGTTTCCACCATAAGATTTACGCTCTCCGCCTTCGCGTGAACCTCCGCCATATGAACGACGCTCTCCGCCGCCATATGAACGACGACTATCTTCTCTTGAGCCACCTCCGTAAGAACGTTTTTCTCCGTATCCACCAGAAGGTTTTGCTTTAGAAACTTCAAAAGAAATAACACGAGCATTAAATTCAATTCCTTTTTTATTTAAAGCTAAAAATTCATCAACATGTTTGTTTTCTGTTTCAAAAAATGAAAAAGAGTTTTTAACATCAACATTGAAAATAACACGAGCATTAACACCAGATATTTCAACTAAGAAATCCTTAATAGAGTTACGGTTAAATCCATCTAATTCTCCCATATTCATAAAAAAGCGAGTTGTTTTTCCGTTATTACCATCATTACCAATGTTTAAATCTTGAGAATTTTGATAGTATGCATAAAAGCGGTTAAATTCTTCAGAAATAAAACGTTTAATTAGTTCTTCCTTAGATAAATCTTTTAATTCATCATAAATTTTAG
>JBIKOX010000222.1:0-4530 GCA_044357775.1 Bacteroidia bacterium
ACTGGCTGCTCTGTTTCCGCATCAACTGTTGTTACTCAGCCTTCTGGTCTCACATTAATTACAAGTGCAAATGCTTCGATTTGTTTTGGTAATGCAACTCAAATTTCTGCTACTGCTGGTGGTGGTGCTGGTGCATACACTTATACTTGGACTCCAAATGTTGGTACAGGTGGTGGACCTCATACTGTAAATCCGATCGGACTGAATTCTTATGCTGTTGTTGCAAGCGATGTTAATGGATGCTTAACATCACAAAAAATCATCACAATTAATGTTGGTTCGCCTTTATCTGCGCAAGGTTTTGCAGTAACAAAATGTGATGGTGAAACAGCTGTTTTAACTCCAAACATTACAAGTCCTGGTAACAATGGCCCTTATAATTTTTTGTGGAGTCTAACAGGTCAATCTAATGTGGGCGTTTTTACAAGTTCGTTAAATGTTCCTGTTAATCTCCTATCTGCAATAAACACTTATACGGTTTTTATAGATGATGGATGTAGTGTTCCTTCTGCTTCAGCAATTTTTACTGTGAATGTAAATGCGGGTCCTATTATTGACTTTACAGGGATTCCATTAAAAGGTTGTGCGCCTTTAACAGTTACTTTAACGGGAACATCTAATGGAGTGAATGATGTGTTTACATGGAACAGTTTGGCTCAATCAAATAGTATTGGTAATCCATCTATTGTTACGTTCCAAGATTCCGGAAAATATAAGATTACATTAAATGTTACAAATCCAACTACGGGTTGTTCTAGTTCAATTACAAAAGTAGATTATATTGAAGCCTATCCTCAACCAATCGCTTCTTTTTTTACAGATCCTCAATCAACGGTGATCATCGATCCTAATTTTAATTTTATTAATACTTCTCAAGGAGCAACGAGTTATTTTTGGAATTTTGGAGATTTAAATACAAGTATTTCCTCTAACACTTCTATTGTAAAAAACCCAAGTCATGCATACAGCTATGTAGGAACTTACGAGGTTAATTTAGTGGCTACATCTATCAAGGGCTGCAGGAACACTGCCACAATTATAGTTGAAGTGACTCCTGACTTTTCATTGTACATCCCTAATACATTTACACCGGATGGTAACGGACTCAATGATGTTTTTCAACCTCTAGGAGTAGGTATTAATGAAGATAAGTACCGCATGGATATTTATGATAGATGGGGCGAAAACATTTTTTCTAGTACTGAATTTAAAAAAGGATGGGATGGCTCTGTAAACGGTGGTTCTAAAGCAGCACCACAAGGTGTTTATACTTATAAAATAGTAGTTGCTGATTTAGTGGGGAACCAATACGCCAAAATTGGACATGTAACTGTGATTAAACAAGAATAAAACGACAAAAAATAAAAAAACTCTGCTAAGCAATTTGCAGAGTTTTTTTTCGCGAATTTTTATTGTACAGTCCGTCTATAAAAAGTCAATTGCAATCACCCTAATGAATCATGATCTCGGTTGCGCCGTAACCATAATTTTTATAAGAAGCGTCGTAATAAGATATATCATCAATTGTTTTTAATACAGAAATAATCTCCTGCTTTAATTTACCATTTCCAACACCATGAATTACAATTAATTTTTTAATGCCATTACTCAAGCAATATTGAATTTCTTTTTCAAAACGTTCTAGTTGAATTGATAATATTTCGGAGTTAGTTAAGCCACTCTTCAAGTCCACTAACTCTTCAATGTGTAAATCAATTTCCTTTGTTAAATCTTTTATTTTTTGTTTTGCAATTGATTTTTTTTGTGGCTGCTTAAATTCCTTGATCGCTTTTAACCTCGTTAAATCTTCTGCATTAAAAGCTCTTTCAATCACTTCTTTATCAAGAAAATTTTCTTTTAAAATATAGGCATAAACTGGAAATTTAAATTCATTGTGCTGTATTAAAGTTGACTGCGACATAATTTTATCATTAATATATAAAATTTCAGCTAATGGAATTTGAGATTTATAATGCATGTTTTTAAAAAACAAACATTCTACTTTATGATACACGTACTCTTTAAAAAAATTCTTCTTAACCTGCTTTAAGAATATTTTTTGATATGAACCCAATTCTCCGTGTTTCAAGGTTTGAAAATACTCATCGTCTTTTACCGAATAAGAAAACGATACATTGTATGAAGACGAATTAAATAAATAAAATTTATAATCACTCACCAATGCAGGTAGCTCATGATCAGGCTCGATAATAAAATAAATAGAATCTGATAAAATAGTTTCCAATTCCATTTCAATGTTTTCAACTTCAGGGTTCAAAATAAGCTCTGTATGAATTGGCACTAAATGCTTGCAAAGATAGGGGATTTCAAAACCATCTTTCATTTCAACAAAAACAGTTTCTTTATCTTTAAATCGAGTAATCACGCCTTCACCTACTTCGTTTAAAAAACGCACTTTATCTCCAATTCGTAATTTCATCTTTATGGTTTGTTTTCTAATGTTATAAATTTATTTGTATCGCACCAGTTTCTTTAATCGAATAAAAAGGTACTTCTAATGTAGCACACAACTTTTTTAATTCCTTCACAAATTTATAACTGTTAGAGCAATCTGCAATGACTAAAGGCTTAGTTTTAAAATTACTTGTTAACCCAAAAGGAACATCATTACTAACTATTATATAATTAGCTTTTAAAGCTGAACAATCAAAATAATTACGGTTAACGTTTAAAATAATTGATGCGTCAAACTTTATAAAGTTACTTTTGGATTGAATCAATTTTAAATTAGAAATGGAAAGCAAATAAGGTTTTACGTTTCG
The DNA here is from genome assembly GCA_044357775.1 of Bacteroidia bacterium. Classification (GTDB taxonomy): domain Bacteria; phylum Bacteroidota; class Bacteroidia; order B-17B0; family Aurantibacillaceae; genus UBA4416. The sequence continues at coordinate 2,784 of JBIKOX010000222.1, forward strand.
CTGAAATTCATTTTGGTTAATTGCATTAAAATTACCGTACACGCGTTGCCCAACTCTTAAAGCAAAAACAGATTTATGCTTAACATGAAACACCACCAATTCGTTTTGTTGAGTTTGTTTAAAGTTGTTATAAAATGAACAAACAAGCCAAACAATAAGCGTAGAGCACAATACTATAACTTGGTTGTATTGTTTGGTTTGTATAATTAAAAAGAATAGACAAATGCTTATAGTCATAAAGACTAAATCAGAAAATGAAAATGGAATAAAATCAATAAATCCATATATTGCATTGTCTGTTAATTTTGCAAACCAAAGCATTAAGGCTGTTGATCCATTAATTATGTATACTAAAACCTGATTAACAATGGCTAATTTAAACAAGGCTATAAAACAAATAGCAGCAATCATAACTAACATACTTATCGGAATAATAATCAAGTTAGATAACGCAAACCAAATAGGAAACTGATGGAAAAAGTAAAGTGAAATTGGTAATGTAAATAAGGTAGCAGCAACCGAAATTAAAACACTTGTCCATAACCATTGTGCAATTTTATTATCAAACACATATAACTTATTTAACAACGGATAAAAATACATGATTCCAAAAACAGCAAAATAACTTAATAAAAAACCAACATCAACAATCAAATAAGGATTATAAAGCAATAATAAAAAAGCAGATAAAAATAAAGTGTTAAACGAATTGCCTTGCTTATAAAATGTTTTACCAAACAAAACTAATACTAGCATTAGCGCTGCTCTTAATACTGAAGGAGAAAATCCTGTTATAAAAATAAATAGTATCAAAAATAGCAAAACAACGCCAAGCTTCGTTTTTTTATATCGATCATATTTATCAAACATTGAAAATATAAAAATTAAAATAGCATACAATACTCCCGTGTGCATACCAGATACAGATAAAATATGCAAGGTGCCCGAGTGAGAAAAACTCTGCATAATATCACTTTCTATTTCATCGTCATAACCTACTAATAATGCCGAACAAATTGAAAACGCTTCCTGAGACAACTCGCTGTTTCGTAATACAGATACTAGATGTGATTTAATTTTTGTTCCTAATTGAGCAAAACTAAACTCTTTACTCGTGTTAGAAATTATATGGACGTCATTTGAATTGGCGTAAACTGTATGAAACATATTTTTCTTTTCTAAAAAAGATTTATAATCAAATTCATGGGGGTTTTTAGGTGTGGCTAGATAACTAAATTTTGCTTTTAAAAACAGTGCGTTTCCAAGAGCTAGTTTTAGTGTAGAATCGTTTTTTAAATAAATAATGGTGTTACCGTTTGTAAAATGCCACTTGCTATCAAATTCAACAGAATTAATCGTTACGGATAGCTTTATAAATTTTTCGGTATTAACAGGAATATCATTTATTGTTGTAATAAAAGATTGGGGTTGTGAACTTACATAATGCGTATAGTGATTGCTATTGTTTTTGGCGTTATATAAAAAGCACGCTTCATGAGCTAAAAAAAACAAAATCACATTAGTGATAATGATGTAAGCTGCTTTTTTTAATTCTCTTTTTTGCTTAGCAAAGTATTGAATCATAAATGAAATGATCCATAAGATAATTGTCACAAAAAAGGCTAAATGTAAATGCGGTATTAAACCAAACTTCAGAAAAAAAATAATTCCAGTAATGTATGGAAATATTATTTTTAAAAAAGGAATTGCTTTAAAATTTATCACACACTAAAGTAATAAATTACTT
>JBIKOX010000048.1:0-16057 GCA_044357775.1 Bacteroidia bacterium
TCCACTTGCTTTGAATGGAAAATTCCCAACTTTATATTTAACACCTTTTTCTTTTAATTGCTCCTCGGTTTGCCCAACAGCCGCAACTTCAGGCCACGTATAAACAACTCCCGGAATTAAATTATAATCAATATGAGGTTTTTGTCCTGCCATTTGTTCTGCTACAAATACACCTTCTTCTTCAGCTTTGTGGGCTAACATAGCGCCAACAACTACATCGCCAATAGCATAAATGTTATCTGCACTTGTTTTTAAATGCGCGTCGACTTCAACTCTTCCGCGAGCATCTAATTTAACGCCTGCTTTTTCTAAATTTAAACCTTCGGTATAAGGTTTGCGTCCAACTGACATTAACACATAGTCACCTTTTAATTCAACTTTTTCGCCTTTATCATTATCGGCAGTTACTGTAACTTCTTTGCCTTTGTTGACAACACTTGCCACTTTATGTTTTAAATAAAATTCAACACCCAATGTTTTTTTCATCACGCGTTGTAATTCTTTTCCTAAACTAGCATCCATTCCCGGTATTAATCTGTCCATAAATTCAACCACAGACACTTTAGACCCTAAACGAGCATATACGCTTCCTAATTCTAAACCAATAACGCCGCCGCCAATTACAATTAAGTGTTTTGGTACCTCCGTCATTTCCAAAGCTTCAGTAGAAGTGATGATTCGTTTTTTATCTACTTCAATTCCGGGCAGCGAAGCGGGTTTTGAACCTGTTGCAATAATTGCTTTTACGGTTTCAATTTGTTCTTTTGTACCATCTCCTTTTGTAATATTAATAACTGTTTTAGATTCAAAACTTCCAACTCCAGTGTAAACAGTAATTTTATTTTTTTTCATCAAAAAATTAATGCCATCGCAAGTCATTTTAACAACACCGCGCTTACGCTCAATCATTTGTTTGATATTTACTTTTGGAGCGTTAATATCAATGCCGTGTTCTTTGAAATTATGAACCGCATTATGAAAATGTTCAGATGAATCTAGCAAAGCTTTGGAAGGAATGCAACCAACATTTAAGCAAGTGCCTCCAAGAGTTGAATATTTTTCAATTAAAGCTGTTTTCATTCCTAATTGAGCACAACGAATTGCAGCTACGTATCCTCCCGGTCCAGAACCAATAATGGTTACATCAAATTTTTCCATATGTAGTGTTTTGTTTAAGTTATTTTTTTCGAGGTTAAATTTACTAATTATTAGAGTTCACTCAAACTAATTTTTTGGGCATGCCCGCCAAAAGCGGTCAGGCTATCACTGTAATCTTTTACTTCACTGCGTTTCGTAAAAGTATTTCCGTTCTATCCTTCATGCAAATTAATTTCAATCAGTAATTTATACGTCTACTTTTTAATGAATTACGTGAGTGATTGTAGCGAAAATCCATTTTTTAAGGTACGAAAAAAAAGATTGAAGCGTAAAGCACGACCCGCTCCGCCAGCTGGCGGAGTGGGGCACGCCCAAATTTATTACCTAATTAGTGTCCGCAAGAAAACTCACTATTTTTAAGCGCTTGCAAGAATTGTCAGATTCTAGGCATTTTTATAGCCTTTAAAATAGGAGTTTGTATTTCGCAAATGACTGTTTTAAAGACAAAAATAACGACGCAGATGGCGTTTTATTACAAACACTAAATTATGGTTTTTTAAACCGTAACAGTTGACTCCAAATCAATAATAAAATTGCAAGTAATGAGGATGCATAGGAAATTACATCTCCAAATTTCACAAACAGTGTTTGAGTGTTATTAGGTGTTAGATTTTTTGTAATAATAGCTTCTTCCCAATACAGTGTTTCTTGCTCTATTTCTCCAAAAGGAGTTATAAAACATGAAATACCAGTATTTGCGCAACGGGCAATTTCTCTGCGTGTTTCAATAGCTCTTAATCTGGCGTAAGCTAAATGTTGCTTATGACCAGGCGTGTTTTCCCACCAGCCATCATTAGTTAATATAAAAATAAGATTTGCTCCATTTCTAACGTATTCTGTCACATAATCAGAATAAACACTTTCGTAACATATAACGGGGGCAATTGCAACTTTTTTATTATAACTATAAAACACTTCGCGTTCCTTTTGTGTGCCCAAGCTTCCCATGGTGCCCCCTAAATCAATAGCAAAGCTTTCTAAAGGTTTAAATAAGGCTGGAAACGGCATACGCTCTACCCCGGGAACTAGTTTGGATTTGTGATAATAACTAATGTCATCTTTAGTTAATTGTATTCCGGTATTAAAAGAATCAAAATATTTGTCTGCATCACTAAATTTTCTAGCTGTGGAAGATTTGGTTTCGTTTTGTTTGAAAGTATAAAGTGTATTTGCACCAGAAATTATAGTTAATTTAGGATTATATTTAATGATGCTATCCATTAAAAAATGGAGCGAATAGGATTCGTTTTCGTTCCCTTCAAAAATATTTTCGGTTAAGTACGTTTCTGGCAGCACTAAAAAATCGACTGTTGAATCTAATTTTCCATTAAGCTGCATTAATAAATTATGCAACTGAACAGATGGCTCAAAATAAAATTTATCGTTGTATGGATCGACGTTTGGTTGCACCACCACTGTTTTATAAGTGTCTTCAGAATTTATATGAGTAGTACTAATTGATAAAATTAAGTAAGAGAATGCAATTGGAATTATTATAATAGCAATAGGTTTAGCAAAACTTTTTATTGTATAGCTATTGTTTTTTAAGGCAATGAAAAATAAAATATTGACAGCTAATACCCATAAACTACCGCCGGAAGTTCCAGTGAATTCATACCACTGCACCCAGTTATGAGTAAATGCAAAAGCATTTCCTAAAGTTAGCCAGCTCCAAGTTAAATCCCATAACGTATGACCGTATTCATATCCTAACCAAATTGGAATTAAGAACCAAATTGCCCACGATTTATTGATACGTTGTTTTAAATTATACCAAATCATAAATGCCACCACCATAAAAATTGGGTTGCAAATAATAGCCATAGCAGCGCCTCCAAATGATGCGTAACTTATCCACCACGTTACGCAAATGTTCCAAATAAAAAAAGCGAGATAGGTAAATCCAATTATTTTTAATTTTTTTCGAGAAGAAGCCCCTTCATTAGAAATCTTGTCTTGCAATACAAGCAATGGAACCAGGGCTAAAAATATAAAAACTGTGAATGGTGAAAACCATCCAATAGTAAGTAAGAGTCCGCTGAGTATTGCTAAAAAGGAATTAGGTAATTTTTGTAACATGGTTTAAATATAAAAAAAATAGGGCCAACTATTTATTTGAAAGTAACATATTAATGAAACCTTAATTTGAAACTAACGGATAGCAATTTTGCCAACCTGTATGATTATTTTTGAAAATGAGATGCTGATTTTGTCAATTTATTTAGATAAAAATTCGATAACAACTTTCTCTGCTTTGATAAGCGCATCTTCTAAAATTTCGTTTAAAATAAACACATCAAACAAATCAGCTGTTTTTATTTCTTTTTCGGCCTTATCTACTCTTCTTGCAATACTTTCCTGACTATCGGTGCTTCTAGAATTAAGACGTTCTTCTAAAATTTTTATACTAGGTGGCATAACAAAGATTGCAAGCGCTTTATCTCCAAATATCTTTTTAAGATTAAGTCCGCCCTCTACATCAATATCAAAAATGACATGCTTACCTTTTGCCCAAATGCGATCAACTTCGCTACTTAAAGTTCCATAATGCGTTCCAGCATAAACTTCTTCCCATTCTAAAAACTCATTGTTTTCAATTTTTTGTTTAAACTCTTCAACCGTCAGGTAATGGTAATCCTTACCATTTTCTTCGACACCGCGTTTTGGACGACTAGTGGCTGAAATTGAAAATTCTAATTTATTTGGAAACTGTTTTAGTAAATGCCTCACAATGGTAGTTTTGCCTGAGCCTGAAGGGGCAGAAAATATAATAAGTTTACCGGTTTCCATAAACAAAGATAAGAGTTTTTGTGAATATAGAAAGTTGGCAATATTGATTTTTCAGTAAAAGTAAATTGCAGTAAACAAAAACTCAACAACATCTAAAAAACGGCATCTTTTAATTTAACTCGTACTGCAATTTACTGAGTTTCTAACGCTTGATAAACAATGAGCAACAACAATTTGTTAAAAGAATATTTTTATCCCATTATCATTGTTTTATTTATTTGGGCGTGTCCCACTCCGCCAGGTGGCAGATCGGGTCAGGCTATCACTTCAATCTTTTAAAACCTGCGCTAACGCTTGCTTTAAAAAGGATTTACGTTCTATCCTTCACGCAGTTTTTATTTGAGGTATATTATTTTTTGCCACTTTTAATGTTATCACCAGAAGATGTTTTTTTATAAATGATTCTTGTTTAAATAACATTAACAAGGTTTAAAAATAATTTCTAATCCTATTAATCTGTGTTATCTGTGTTCCATTCTTTTCAATTACAAATAGTAACTTATTATTGATAACACCAAAAGGGCTAAAATTAAACATTTTAAAAATGCTACAATTTGTAGCAGAAGCCAACTATAAATTAAATTAATTTTGTTTATAGAGAAATAATTAATTTATAGAAAAATGCAATTACAAGTGATTCAAACAAAAATTTATGAAATAAGGGGTCAAAAAGTTATGCTTGATTATGATATAGCTGAGCTATATGAAGTTGAAACAAAAAGACTGAACGAGGCAGTTAAAAGAAATACTGAACGATTCCCTGAACGATTTATGTTTAGGTTAACAGTTAAGGAATGGGAAAGCATGCGGTCGCAAATTGCGACCGCATCAACCCAAACAAAAAGAAATGTTAAAGTGACACCATTTGCATTTACAGAACATGGAGTTACAATGCTCGCTAGTGTTTTGAAAAGTAAAAAGGCAATTCAAATGAATATTGCTATTGTAGAGGCCTTTATTGCTCTTAAAGAATTTGCATTGAATTACAAAGAATTTGGAGAGAAACTCAAAGAACTTGAAGGTAAATACAATAAACAGTTTAAAGATGTATACGAAGCCATTAATTATTTATTGCAAAAAGATAAACAAGACACCAGCCAAAAAGAGCGAAAGCAAATTGGGTATAAAACAAAATAACTACTGCTGCCAACCCAATGTCATAAAATCATCGCTACTGTTGGTGTTTTCACACCAACAAGGGCAACAAACACTCTAACTTAACACATAAATCGCTATTGAATAAATGTTCTATTTTCAAAAAAATTAATTCAATTCGTATTGCAATTTACTGAGTTTATGATATAATCCATTTTCATTCTTAATTAACTCATTATGTGTTCCCATTTCTACTACTTCTCCTTTTTGTAAAACAACAATTTTATCGGCATTACGGATGGTTGATAAGCGATGCGCAATAACAATGGAAGTTCTGCCCAACATCAATTTATCTAAAGCTTCTTGCACTAAACGTTCGCTTTCGCTATCTAAACTGCTGGTGGCTTCATCTAAAATTAAAATAGAAGGATTTTTTAATACAGCTCTGGCAATTGCTACCCTCTGTCGTTGTCCACCTGATAATTGAATACCTCTGTCGCCTACAAGAGTTTCAAATTTATCCGGAAAACTCATCACAAAATCAAAAGCGTTTGCTTGTTTAGCAGCTTCAATCACTTCGGCTTCGGTAGCATTAGGTTTACCGTATAAAATATTTTCTCTGATAGTACCTCCAAATAATAAAACATCTTGGGGCACAATAGCCATTTGATCTCTTAACTCGGTTAACTCATAATCAGTTGATTTTTTTCCGTCAATAATATATTCTCCTGCATTTGGTTCATAAAAACGCAATGCCAAAGATGCTAAAGTAGATTTGCCGCTTCCGCTGCTACCAACTAATGCAACGGTTTCTCCAGCTTTTGCGCTAAACGAAATATCCTTTAGTACTACAAAATCCGCACGAGTTGGATAGGTAAACTGTATGTTTTTGAATTCCAATTCACCTTTCACTCTGTTTAAATTTAAATTATTTCGGTGGGCTAAATTAATGTGTTCATTTGTATCATCAATAATTTCAAATACTCTGTCTGTTGCGCCTAAGGCACGTTGTATAGATGCTAATTGCTCTGGCAATCCTCCAAGCGAACCAGCAACAAATAAGGAAAGCATCATAAATTTACCAAAGTTCTCAGTAGTTAATTCGCCGGTATTTATTAATAGCAACATTTTATAAAGGATAAAAAAAATGGATCCAAATACACACAGAATAATAAAAGCAAAAAAGGCACCTCTCATTACACCATATTTAATACCAAATTTTCTGATATCATTCGTCACTCTATCATACTTACCAATTTCTAATTGCTCATTTGTAAAAGCCTTAACGCTTGTTATTCCGGTTAATGCTTCCGATACAATAACACTAGATTCTGAAATTTTATCTTGCAACCCTTTTGAATAAGCTCTAATTTTTCTCCCATAAAAAATAGCAACTACGGTAATTGGTGGTATAATCACTATAAACCACTTTGCAACATCCCAGGAAGTGAAATAAACTAGCAGCACTATCCCGCCAACACCTACAATTGTTTGACGAATAACCTCAGCTATATTAATTGTGAATGCCTCAGAAATAACATTAATATCAGTTGCAACCCTACTGCTTAAATCTGCCACCTGATTTTTAGAAAAGAAACTCATGGGCATTTGCACTAATTTATTAAAGGTGTCCGTTCTTAAACCCTTTAAAATATTTTCTGTTACAATTGAAAAGGTATATACTCTTCCAAAAGATACAAAACCTTGAATGACCAATAAAATTAATAGTTCAACTCCTGTGCCCGTAACCATGCTGCTAAATGCAGAAGTATCCATTCCTGTATTTCCCAAATAACCAAACATTTTACCTGCAGCCACCGGAAAATAAAGTCCAACCGACGCCGTTCCTGCAATAAAAAACATCCCAAGAATAAATAGCCACTTACTCTTTCCTAGATACTTGAATAAGCGAAATGACTTTTTAAAATTCTCTGAACTAAGCTTTGCTTTTGGAATATCATCTTTGGATTTATGGGTTACCATTTTGCCTTTTGCCATTTCGAGAAAAATTTAAGTTGCAAATGTACTGTTTTATGATAGCTATAAGTTAAAAAACGGTCATTTTATGGTTAAAAATGGTAAAAAATTTGTCACATTATAAAAATCCATTATATTTGCAGTCCAATTTTGAAAAACTTATAACATTTAAATACTTAATACTATGAAACGTACTTTCCAACCATCGCAACGTAAAAGAAGAAATAAACACGGTTTTCGTGAGCGTATGGCTTCTGCAAATGGCCGTAGAGTTTTAGCTTCTCGCAGATCTAAAGGTCGTAAAAAGTTAACTGTATCGAGCGAAAAAACTCATAAATAATAAATTGTAATTCATTTTGAATGTATCAAAAAAGCTGCCCATAAAATAGGCGGCTTTTTTATTTTAATTCACATTTAATTAAGTGCTATAATTTTCATCATAAAGAACTTTAAATACGTTTACATACTAAACATTAAAAAAAATTTGTAAATTATTCTTCATTATAACAGAATTTGCCAAAAATATTAATTATAGCCGATCATCGTTTAAACCGGTCTCCAAGTCAGAGATACCGATTTGAGCAGTATTTAAGTTATTTTAAGTTGCAGGGATTTGATTGGGAACTTTCGGAAATAATTACAAAAAAAGATGATCAAATTTTTTATCAACCTGGAAATTATTTAAAAAAAGGATGGATACTTTTAAAATCAATTTTTATCCGTTTTAACGATTTGAGAAGAGCCTCTGATTTTGATGTTGTTTTTATACAGCGAGAAGCTTTATTGTTAGGGTCGTCGTATTTCGAAAAGCAATTTTTTAAACGTCATAAAGTTATTTTTGATTTTGATGATAGCATTTGGCTTTTAGACACCTCTCCTGAAAATAAAAAATTTGAGTTTCTAAAAAATCCAAATAAAACAAAAATCAATATTGCAAATGCTCATGTGGTAATTGCTGGAAATAATTATTTAGCAAATTATGCTAACCAGTTTAATAAAAATGTGATAATTATTCCAACAACTATTGATACAGATTTGCATCAACCAAAATCGGAACTAAGAAGCTCTACCTACGTTCAACTTGATAAAAAAATAATAATTGGTTGGAGTGGAAGTATTAGCACTATCAAACATTTTGAGATGGCAATTCCTGCTTTAAAAGAAATTCAACATAAATATCCAAACAAAATTGAAATACATGTCATAGGACAAGGTTCATACAATCATCCGGAACTTACTACTATTAGCAAAAAGTGGGCTGCGGTAACAGAAGTTGATGATTTAAATTGTTTTGATATTGGTATAATGCCATTACCTGATGATGAATGGGTAAAAGGAAAATGCGGACTTAAAGGATTATCCTACATGGCTTGCGGAGTAGCAACGGTTATGTCGCCAGTAGGAGTTAATAAAGAAATAATTGCACATGGTGGTAATGGTTTACTAGCCAGCACTACTAAAGAATGGGTAGAGTGCCTTTCTCAACTTATTGAAGATTATAATTTAAGGCTACAATTAGGTACAGCTGGAAGGCAGACAGTGGTTAAAAACTATTCTGTAAATGCACATAAGGACAACTATTTGGCAATTTTGAAATCGCTTATTAAATCGTAAATTTGAAACATGTACTCCGAAGGAAAAAAAGATATATTACCCAACGAAATATATATAAAACGATATAAAGATTTTATTCGTTTAGTAAGAATTTCTAAAATGTTATCTAAGGCTAAAATCATTTCTCACACAAATCAAAAATAAGCATGGATATTTTATCTAGTAATATAACCTACTCATATCATACATTAAAAAACAATTAACAAACACTATGAAAAACACAGCACTATCTCAAAAACACATTTCTTTAGGCGCTAAAATGGTTCCATTTGCAGGATACAATATGCCCGTTTCTTACAGCGGATTAAATGACGAGCATGCAACCGTGCGTAACGCTGTTGGTGTTTTTGATGTTAGCCACATGGGCGAATTTATTTTAAAAGGCGAGCATGCATTAGATTTAATTCAACGAGTAACGAGTAATGATGCTTCTGTTTTAACGGATGGTAAAGCACAGTATTCTTGTTTACCAAATAATGATGGCGGTATTGTGGATGATTTAATAGTTTACCGTGTAGATGAAAAAACTTACATGCTAGTTGTTAATGCTTCTAATATTGAAAAAGATTGGAATTGGATTAGCAACCACAATACAGATAATGTTGAGATGCATAATATTTCTGAAAAAACTTCTTTATTAGCTATACAAGGTCCTAAAGCGTTAGATACTTTACAAAAATTAACTGATGTAACATTAGCAGACATTCCATACTACTCTTTTGCAAAAGGAAAATTTAATGGTATCGACAATGTTGTCATTTCTAATACTGGTTACACAGGTGCTGGTGGATTTGAACTTTATTTTGAAAATGAATCTGCTGAAAAAATGTGGGATTCGATTTTTGCAGCTGGTGCTGAATTTGGAATTAAACCAATTGGATTAGGCGCTCGTGATACCTTACGTTTAGAAATGGGCTTCTGTTTATACGGAAACGATATTGACGATACGACATCGCCAATTGAAGCAGGTTTAGGATGGATTACAAAATTTACCAAAGATTTTACAAACCGCGCTGCTATCGAAAAACAAAAAACAGAAGGTGTAACTAAAAAATTAGTTGGTTTTGAAATGATTGATAGAGGTATTCCTCGCCACGATTATCAAATTGCTGACTCAAACGGAACCATTATTGGAAAAGTAACTTCGGGAACTCAATCACCTACATTAAATAAAGCGCTGGGAATGGGTTATGTAAATAAAGATTTTGCTAAATCTGATTCAGAAATTTTTATAGTAATACGAGATAAAGCAATCAAAGCTAAAGTTTGTAAAATTCCATTTTTGAAAAAATAAGTACAAAAAAGTATTACGATTAAAGTAACACTTCTATAGATCTTTAATCATACTACGTTAATCATTTAAACTAATTTACATGAACATAGAAGTTTGCTATACACCACAAGCCTACCCTCTTTTTCATAAGGATGATTCTATTGTAGTAGTAATAGATATTTTTAGGGCTACCTCAGCTATTGTTACAGCATTTTATAATGGCGTTAGTAAAATGATTCCGGTTGCAACAGTTGCAGAAGCAAAGGAGTATCAAAGCAATGGCTATTTGGCAGCAGCTGAGCGTGACGGAGAAATTATTGAAGGTTTTGAATTAGGTAATAGTCCTTTTGGCTATATGAACAACAAGGTAAAGGGAAAAACAATTGCAATATCAACTACTAATGGCACGCAAGCCATTGAGGCAAGTCGCAAGGCATCAAAAATTGTGATTGGCAGTTTTTTGAATTTAGATGTGTTGTGTGATTATTTATTGACTCAAAATAAAGATGTTATTTTAGTTTGTGCCGGCTGGAAAAATAAATTCAATTTAGAAGATACTATTTTTGCTGGAGCAGTGGTTAGCAAATTGTCGGCTGAATTGGATTGCATAATTACTTGCGACTCTGCCATTGCATCTCAACATCTTTACAATTTAGCAAAAGATGATTTATATGGATTTTTATCGAATTCATCTCACAGAAATCGGTTAGAAAAATTAGATTTAGAGAGAGACATCCAGTATTGCTTAACCATAAATCAATGTCCTGTTATTCCAATTATGGAAGGTAAATATTTAGTTAAGTTGTAAAAATAAAGTCGGTAACTCTATTTTTAACAACCAATACGTTTAAACAAATTATTAAACGATATCATCAGCTACTAAAAACTTTTATACATTTTATAAAAAAAAATTGCATCATTACTATTTTAGTTTAATAATTAGTACATTAGATTTATAATGGATGTAATTGCAATAGATGAAAACGATATAAAACAGGCGTTTTATAAATCAACTGAAAAAGCACATACAATTGCTTGTTGGATTGGCATTGTTTTAAATTTAGCGTGGTTTGCAAGCGATTATTTTGTTTTGCCAAATTATTGGATTCCGTTTTTAGTATTTCGCTTTTGTGTTTCTGCTATTAGTTTATTGGCATTACTTTTAAAGCAGCAATTAAAAATTAGCATTTTTACGTGTGCTTTTATTTTAGTTTTAGGCATCTCTATTCAAAATGCCTACATGTGGAGCGTAATGGATGTTGAGCATCTGCAAAAACACGCATTTGCATATATCGCACTATTTATTGGCGTTGGCATGCTAGTATTATGGGATTTTAAATTATCACTATTGTTATTGCTTACAACAATTATCAGTAATATTATTTTTTATTCCTTTAATAGCACTTTAAGCATCAGTCAATTTTTAATTAATGGCGGTATGCTAACACTAACGGTTGCCATATTTTGTGTATTCTTAATTAGAAATCGTTATCGCTTAACCTATAATGAAATAAAAAGCAGGTTACAATTAGAAAAATCAAAGACCCTCATTGAATTTCAAAAAGAAGAAGTTGATGAAAAAAATAATGAAATTATTAGTAGTTTAAGATACGCCAAACGTTTACAAGAAGCTTTACTGCCGCCTAAAAATTTGTTAGACAGTTTTTTTAACGACAACTATTTTATTTTATACAATCCACGCGATATTGTTAGCGGCGATTTTTATTGGGCTAAAAAAATAAAAACAAGTACTAGCCAAGGAATTAGTAAAGATTATTTATTGCTTGCCGTTGCAGATTGCACGGGGCATGGTGTACCTGGAGCCTTTATGAGTTTGTTAGGGTCAAATTTTTTGCATCAAAGTGCCGTTGAAAAAAATATTACTTCACCATCTGCTGTTTTAGATTTTTTAAATCAAAAAATTATTACAACGCTAAATCATGGTTATGGAGAAGAAGAGATTAGAGATGGCATGGATATTTCGTTTATTGCCATTGATTTAGAAAGTAATGAATTAGCTTTTTCGGGGGCTAATAATCCTATCTATATTGTTCGCAACAAAACGTTAACAACACTTAAAGCAGATAAACAAGCCATAGGTAATATGAATGCTATTGTGCAGCCATATAATAACTGCAGCTTTCAGTTAGAACCAAATGATTGCATTTATTTATTTACGGATGGCTATGCGGACCAGTTTGGTGGACCAAAAGGAAAAAAATTAATGCGTAAACTATTTGAAGATACATTGATTGCCTATTCCGAAAAAAGTATGTTGGAACAAAAACAAGCCTTAACATCAACATTTAACAACTGGAAAGGTGATTTAGATCAGGTAGATGATGTGTGTGTAATTGGCATACGAATTTAACGCTTTTTGTAGGCCATTGTAACCGCAAAAATAATAAGCCCTGCTAGTACTATTACTAAATACCAATAATTATTTAGCATATTTTTTTTGTTTAAATAAAAATCGTTACCATAATAAATATATGCACCCCACATGGATGGTGGATAATTTTTGTTGGCAAAATAAAGTTTAGTTTGATGTAAGGCATCTGACGAAGCTAATCCTTCTGCCATTAAATCATAAAATTTTTCTAAAAACTCAGCATTTTCTTTATCATCTATAGGCCACAAACTACTTATAACAGCGCTTGCATGCTGGCTTATTAATTGGTGTGGCAGACTGTTAGTTTTATCATAACATTCTTGCCTACCCAAATTGCTACTGCATGCATTTAATAAATAACAGCTGCCATCCAAATTATTTTTTAAAATAGTATTACTACTAATGTTAGCAGTATCATTTAATATTAAATATTGCTCTGTAGAATTGTTATTGGCTTTTGCATGACCCAAAAATTGTATTAGTTTATTTTTTTCAAAAAATGGCGACACATCAGAGGTATTTATTTTAGTAATATTAAAAAATTCATAGAGCTTATCTGTTAATTTATCGCTCGAATGTAATTGCGCATAATAATTCGAATTATACTGCGGCATCAATATATTTAGTTGATTGTAAGTTAACGTTCTGTCAAATGACTGTATTAAATTTTCGCCACTTATTGTATAAGTGAGCTTATATTTTCTAATTAAGGCTGAATTAAAAATAGAATGTTTGGCGCATGAATCGGTTTGTAATAAATCGAAATTTAGTCCGTTCCAATTCATATCTGGAACAACAACAACATTAGTGATTTTACTTTTTTGAAGCAGCACATCAATTTTTGCAAAAAATAAATCATATAATTCAAACATCTGTTTTTTACAACTTTTAAATTCATTTTTTAATAAGTATGAGTTAGTGCTATTGATTAATGGAAAATACCTTGCTGTTTTTCTACTTTTATTATTTGAACATTCAATTAGCATGTTGGTATTTGGCAATGATACTATTGCTATTAAAAAATCCGGACCACTTGTTACAAAATAGTTTATTGTTGCGCAATTTTTTCTCTGACAAATTTTTGAAATGCTGTCTAACTTTTTAGCATTATTAGCTTCGCTAAAATCACAATTAGCATTTTTTTCGGTTCTTTTATTTTTTATAAATTCAATTAATCCATAGCAACGAGCCATATATTTTTTATTGCCTGTCGCTTTGTGTAATAGGAAATAAATTAATATCAGCTTTTGGTAAGGATTAACGGAATATTGATCGTCCATACTTTTGATGTTGTTTTCTTTAATTTTTTCCAAATATTTTTCCCAGGCAGGTATGCTTTTTAATAATATTTGTTCTGCTGCATAAATAAATTTTATACTATCTGTTTTATCAAATAAATTGATATAAATTGAAGTTTGCCAGCTGCATATACCTGCATATTCTGAGTTCGCAGGCCCTTTCATTGAATACTTAAGAGCATTTTTTGCTTTCTCGGCCAATGCTATTCCCTCGCGGTCATGCCCTCTATAGCGTTCTGCTAACAACCATATTTTGTATATAGAGGCATGTAACATACTTTTTTTATTGGGATATATTTTTGTAGCTAATGTTTCGGCATTAGTTAAATATCTTATACATTTTTCATAATTTTCTAATACTTTTTTGTCTTTCCATTTTTCTTCTGAATCAACATTAATGCAATCAGTTAAAAATGTAGCGTAACGTTTGTAATGCAAGGCCTTTAAAAATGTGTTATTGCTATATGCAATAGCCGAATCAAGCAAATGCACATCGGCATAAAATGTATTGCGAGCGGCATTTCCTAAATAACTATAATAACGTGCGAGCTGAGTACTATCCTGATTTTTTTTGCAGACTCGTTTAAAAACTCCTGTTGCTTTAATATAATAATAGTTTGTAGAATCATTCATCAAATATAAAAGTGTATAGTGCGCCACGCGCGCATAATATAGCGCGCTATCTAACGAAGTGTTGTTTATTGTTCCAAATAATAGATTTAAATTATTTAAGTTATTTTTAAAGTCGTTATTCTCTAAACTATATTCGGCCATAAAATCATACGCATGACCTAATTCTTTTTTAGAAACAATTCCTTTTTTTTCGATGGTTTTTTTTGCCAATAAAAAAGCACTATCTGTTTTACCACTCCAATGCAATTTAAGCGGTATGCCTTGAGAATAAGATATTGTTTTTAGTAAACATAATATGATTAAAACTAGACTTGCAATATATTTAATCATAAAATATCTTAGGCAACTAAAATCACTTATTAATTTTTATTAGCTATTGATTTTGGTAGTTTTCAAAATCTTTTAAAATTAGTTTCCTTTTAACTTCCAAATCAATTTGATTAAAAGTACGTTTGCTTAAAAGCTTATATCCTTCGTGTTGCTTGTTATTAAACAAATAACACAAAGCCAAATAAAAATACGATTTATTTTTATATACCGATAGGTTAGATAATGCATTTAAATAATAAGTAGCGCTATCCAACTGATTTACTTTTATATAACAAATACCTGCATAATACTGCGCTGTATCATTTGCACTAACAGTTAAAAATTTATTAAGGGCTGCCTCATAATCTTCACTTTTATAATAACTCATGCCGTTGTTTAGTGCCATGCTTTTATCATTATCGCCCATCCAAACTTTAAAACCAGAATCTTCTATCCAATAATTAGTAATAGTGGATGATTTATCAGATAAAGTAAATTTTACTAAAAAGCCTAAGGAGATTATTAAGACAATACCTGCTGCTATTTTATAATAATTGCCAACAGATATTTGTTTTTTAGTTTGTAGGTTTAGTGCTGGTGGCTCAATAAATTGTTTTAATAATTGTATATCATAATTATTATTTTGTAAAAATAGTTTTAATCCTGCTAGCTCTTCTTCCTCAAATTGATGATCTTTTATATAATCAAAAAAATAAGTTTGATGGCTTAGTAAACCATCAAGCACTTCGGTATAAGTATGTTTTTGTTTTTGGTCCATTACATAAAAACTTGCCATAATTTTTTAATACGTTGTTTGGCATTGTGCAGCGTATTGCGAACAGTGTTATAACTAATATTTAATTGAACAGCAATTTCCTCATTTTTATAACCTTGTAAATGTAGTTCAATCATTTCTTTTTCTCTAGCGGGCAAATTATTTAGTAATTGCTTAATAGCTTCTAATTCAAAACGAATAAAAGCACTATTTGTACTATTGAATGCTAACAAATGCCCTAACTGTTTTTTTATTTCACCTTGCAATTTATGGGTTTTTAGTCCATCCAAACATTTATTTTTTACTATTGTAACTAAAAATGGATAAAGTCCTTTTTGAGGATGTAAGATTATTTGCTGGCGTATTTGTATTTGCAGTTGTAAGAGTTTTTCGAAAACAGCCCCTACTATATCTCTGCTTTTTTCAGTATCGGTTGTGTATTTATAAGCAATCATCACTAACGATTGGTAATAATATATATACAGTTTTCCCAACGCTTCATTATTACCATGTAAGTAATTACAGCTCAATTCATATTCGCTACTATGATTATTTTTTTGCAAGGTGCCGTAAAAGTAAAAAATATTTCAGCCAATTAGTACAAACTAAAAAGTTAATCGTTTTACTTATACTGCAACCTCATTTCATACGCAGCTATTTATTTTATACTGTGGATATTAGAAAAATTATACATATCAATAGATTAATTAAAGCGCAACGCACAGGGGCCCCTAAAACATTGT
>JBIKOX010000223.1:0-4506 GCA_044357775.1 Bacteroidia bacterium
AAATGTAACCATTAACATTGAGATTTGTGTTATAAAAACTAACGCCAATAAATAGTACCCTTAAAATTTTATTCCCATCACTAATATATCATCAATTTGTTCATACCCTGATTTCCAATTGAGAATAGCATTATCAATAATTTCTTTTTGATCTGCCATAGGTAAATTTGAGCAAGATGATAGTAATTGAACAAAGCGCTTAGTCATAAATTTTTTATTTTTTGGTCCGCCAAACTGGTCAACAATTCCATCTGAATAAAGATAAATTTGATGACCTTCCTCAATATCAAATTCATTTAATTCAAAGTCATAATTTTCGGAAACGTTACCACTGATGCCATAGGAAGAACTTTTTATAGTTTTTATAACATCTTGACTAGCTACAATAATTGGTCTTCCAGCTCCTGCATATTGCAGTTTTTTTTCTTTTTTATAATAGGTGCAAATAGCTACTTCTAAACCATCTTGAATGGTAATATTTGAAAATTCATTTCTAAATGCTTTTTTAAATTCCCTTACCATGGCATTTAATATTAAATTTGGTACGATAATCTTTTTTGTATCAATAATATTATGAATAATATTAGAACTAATCATACTCATCATGGCACCTGGCACACCATGACCTGTGCAATCGCCGCAAATAAAAACAATTTCATTTCCTACTTCCTTAACATAATAAAAATCTCCGCCGATTGATTCTTTGGGTCGAAAGATGACAAGGCTATCTTTAAATAAAGAATTAAACACTTCTGCTGTTGGCAAAATTGCTTGTTGTATATTTTGAGCATAACGCAAACTAGCCGAAAAATCGCTATTCACTTCTTTAAGCGAAGAATGCTCTTCAGTTATTGCAGTAATAACTTTTTTACTATGCTTATATTTTGAACTTAATTTTATACATAATTTCAGTTTTGCTTTTATAAGCGGCGGATCAACTGGTTTTGCTAAAAAATCTATGGCACCCGAATCCATTCCTTGTAAAACCTTTTCTTTATCCGACCCCAATGCTGAGAGGAAAATGATAGGAATATTTTTAGTGAAATCATTTTTACCAAGAATAGTTGCTACTTCAAAACCATCCATTTCGGGCATTTGAACATCAAGCACAATACAATCATACTGCTGCTTCATTGCCATTTCTATTGCTAGAGCACCCGAATTTGCTTGATGTATAACGTAACCTTCAAATTTTAAAACGGCGTTTAAGGAAAATAGATTATCCTCTAAATCATCTACAATTAAAATTGTTGGCAAACTATTATTTAAATCATCGCCATGCTTTATTTGATTAATATAGTGTGTGATTGCATATTTTGAGGCCTCTATGAGCATACCCGAAATTTGAGGAATATCTGCAATGACATCCGGACTAAATAAATTTATAGCCGACATTGGCATAGTTGCAACCTTAGCAGATTCTGGAGATTGAACAATAGTTAATCCTCCGTTATCCTTCATTTTTTTTAAACTCACTGCTCCATCAGCATTTGCACCTGAAAGTAAAATACCTATACAACGATTTCCAAAAGCATTTGCAAAGCACTCAAAGGTTACATCAATACTTGGGCGAGAGTAATTTACTTTTTCAGAATAATCTAACGTGCATAATCCAGTTTCATCAACAAGCAAATGGTAATCGCCTGGTGCAATATAAATATGCGCTGGTTTAAGTTGCATCTTATCCTGTATTTCCATTACCGGAACTTGTGCTTTCCTGCTTAAAACATCTTCTAAATGATGCTCCGTGGTATTTTTTCGGTGAAGCACAACAACAACAGCAAAAGGATAATTTGCAGGGATAAAAGGAAATATATTCATAATTACTTCAATACTTCCTGCGGAACCACCAAATATAATTACACCTTCTTTTTCCATATTTTCCAATTAGCATTTACAACTTGCATCTTACTTTCAATTGGAGAAAACATCAACGTTTCTTTTGAACCTATTGCTAAAATACCATTTTCGGTAAGGCTACTATAAAACATTTGAAGAACATTATCTTGCAACGATTTATTAAAATAAATCAATACATTTCTGCAAACTATTAAATCAAATTGATTGAAAGCACAATCTGAAACTAAATTATGAGTGCTAAAAATAATTTTAGATTTCAAATCATCATGCATCAAAACCTCACCATTTAAAACAGTGTAATAATCCGATAATTTTTGAGTGCCCTCACTTTCTCTATAATTAATTTCGTTTTCCTTAAAAGATTCTATATTGTATTTACCAGATTTAGCAACATCTAAAACGGTTTGATTAATATCTGTTGCATAAATAATACTTTTATCAAATAAATCATGTTCTTTAAGTAATATAGCCATTGAGTACACCTCTTCGCCTGTAGAGCAGCCAGCATGCCAAATTTTAATGAGTGGCAACTTATTTAACTGAGGCACTAAATCACTTCTAATAGCCGCAAAAAAACTAGGATCTCTAAACATTTCGGTCACATTAACAGTAACCTCTTCAATTAAATTATTAACCATTGCAGAGTCATTCGTTAAATCTTGCAACAATTGCTTAAAATCCGAAATTTTATTTAAATCAATATAACGCTGAAATCTTCGATGTAAAGACGGCATGGAATAATCAGAAAAATCATAGCCGCTATAGTCATTAATAAGCATGATAAGTTCATCTACTTCACTTGCTCCAATTTTAAAAGTAGTTACTTGTGTCATTATTTATTTATTAATGCGTTTATTTTATTAACTAATACATCAATATCAACAGGTTTAGTGCAATAATCATCAGCACCTGCTTCCATGCACCTGTCCATATCGCCTTTCATGGCTAGTGCAGTAAGTGCAATTACTTTATTGTTTTTTAATTGTTCATCATTTCTTAATATGCCTAATGTTTCAAAACCATCCATCACTGGCATCATCATATCTAATAACACAACATCTACCGTTAGTTGTTTCAGTTTTTCTAGGCATTCTTTGCCATCGCTGGCAGTTTCAACTTTAATTTTTTTTGCTTTAAGATAGGCAGATAATGCAAAAATATTACGATCATCATCATCTACTAATAGTACTTTTATTTGTTCAGTCATCCTATTTATTTTTTATCACTATTTAAAATCCAAATTTTAGTTAACGAAATTAGTAAATCAGCATCAATTGGTTTGGATGCATAATCAGAAGCACCAACACTAATACATTTTTCCCTTTCATCAGATTGTGTTTTTGCGGTTAACGAGATAATAGGAATATTTTTTCCGTTGTCAAGTTTCCTAATTTCCTTAATTGCTTCGTAGCCATCCATTTCAGGCATCATCACATCCATTAAAATTAACGAAATATCTTTATTATTTTTCCAAACATCAATGGCTTCTTTTCCATTAGTGGCTTGTAAAACTTCTGCTTTTTGAGATTCTAAAATTTTACTAATTGAAAATCTATTTTCTGCATCATCATCTACTAATAAAATCTTCTTTTTCTCTAAAGTTTTTGAAGAAATAACAGCGGGACGCATTTTTATTGCTGCACCTTTTTTAGTGATATAATGTAAAAAAAGTGACATTTCATCAATGATACTTGAATAGCTTTTTACTATTTTTAATATGAACGCCTCATTATAATGATTTATTCTTTTAACATCTAAAGAAGATAAATACGTATTACTTAAAACAATTACCGGCATCAATTTATTTGGTAAAACTTTTGTTAATTTTTCTAGTAAATTGGGAATTTTAGATTTCCTTGTATCAATATCAAGAATGATTGCGTCATAACCATTTTTACCAATCAAAGCATCAATTTCAACATCCGGATTAAACGTAATAATTTCTATCTGACGTTCTTTTAAAAATTCGGTCATTGCCAAAGCGTGCTCTTTTTTATCAGAGAACAAAGCAATTTTACCAGTTTCTTTTGATGCAATTTCTTCGAGTGAGCGAAATACATTTTGCATATTATCATCAGAGATTGGCTTGTTAGTAAAATCTATCGCGCCAGATTCCTTAGTTGTTCTTGAATCTAAATCTTGAGATGAAACAATATGAACCGGAATGTGTTTGGTTTCGGCAAAGTCCTTTAATTCTTTTAATACTTCCCAACCACTTTTTTTAGGTAAATGTAAATCCAAAATAATACCGGTTGGAATATACTTTTTAGCCAATTCAACAGCCTCCATTCCATTTACGGCTACTAATACTTTATATCCGCGGCTTTTTGCTGAATTTTGTAAAATTTTTACAAAGTAAATATCGTCTTCAACAATTAAAATTATTTTATCTTTCTTCTCTATTAAATGTCTATCATCATCTACTAAAACAGAAATTTCAGATTCTTTATCAATCGTTAAATCAGGTGCTATTGTATTATTTAACGTAGAGCTATTTTTTTTGGTTTGTTTTTTTAAGTTTTCAAGCGAATAATTTGCGGGAATTGTAATTGTAAAATTACTTCCAACGCCCGCTTCACTTTCTAATGTAATTTCGCCACCTAATAAATGTGCAATTTCTTTACTGATAGAAAGTCCTAATCCGGT
>JBIKOX010000049.1:0-15990 GCA_044357775.1 Bacteroidia bacterium
CTGACTTTAGACTAGACAAGAATATTGAATTGACTTGGGGTAAAAAAGATGGTGAAAATAAAAAGACAGCAAATTTAAATATCTATTTACAAGTTTTAAATTTACTTAATTCAAAAAATATATTGAACGTATATAATTACACTGGAAACGCTGATGATGATGGTTACTTAGCCTCATCGCAAGGGCAATTAAGTGTAAATAGTAATCCAGATTTATCTACCTCTTTTACAGATCAATATAATATATATATAAATAACCCTAATAACTATTCAAGACCAAGAACTATTAGAATAGGAGTATTATTAGATTTTTAATTGTATAACGACTTTATTATGAAAATTATGACTAATTTAAACAAACATCTATTGATTGCAGCAGTTACACTAAGTGCTATATCTGTTAATGCAAAAGAAAAATTCGGCAATGTTTTTAGAAGTGCAGCTCCTCAAAAAGTTATGGCAGGTTGTAGCCCTGCTCAAGCAGCATC
Source organism: Bacteroidia bacterium (assembly GCA_044357775.1). GTDB lineage: Bacteria > Bacteroidota > Bacteroidia > B-17B0 > Aurantibacillaceae > UBA4416. The sequence continues at coordinate 488 of JBIKOX010000049.1, forward strand.
TGAGTTATTGGTAAATAATGTAAGAACCATTATTTACTCTGGTTCAGATATGTGGTGGGATTTGTTTGGAGGAGGTAATTCCTATTATTTTGTGCCTGCGGTTCAAGATAGATCAAAAGGAATTTCTTCGAATTTTGCGGGAAATGTTTGGTTTGGCGGCGTTGATGTAGGTGGTCAGTTAAAAATTGCTGCTCAAACCTATCGTCAAGGAGGTGTTGATTTTTGGACTGGTCCTTTAACAACTGGTGATGCTTCTATTACCTCGGATGTTTGTCAGCAATATGATAAGATCTTTAAAATTACTCGCGCTGAAGTAGATGCGTTTGTTTTGTCGGGGGGTGCAATTACATCTAATATTAAAAATTGGCCAGGTAATGGTGATATTTCATTAAATCAAGATCAGCAATTAGCACCATATTTTGATAAAAATGGCGACGCAAACTATTCTCCTGATGATGGTGATTACCCATATTATGATGTTTACAATTCAGGAGAAAAAGATAATCTAGGTGTTTGTAAAGCACGTGTGTTTGGTGATGAAACTTTATGGTGGGTTTACAATGATGCAGGAAATAACCACGTTGCAACAGGTGGAAAAACCATTGGTATGGAAATTCGTGCACAAGCCTTTGCATTTAAAACTACAGACGAAATTACCAATATGACTTTTTATAATTATCAGTTAATTAATCGTTCATCGTTTGCTTTATATGATACGTATATGACTGTTTGGACCGATGCTGATTTAGGTTATTACGGAGATGATTACATCGGTTGTGATGTACAGAGAGGTTTAGGATATATTTACAATGCAGATGCCTTTGACCAATCTATTGCTGGTACAAATGGTTACGGAAATTATATTCCTGCATTAGGTTGTGATTTCTTTCAAGGACCTATTAATACTAGTAACGGAATAGATGATGATAACGATAATGGATTGACGATACCAGGTGAATTAACTGGAATCGATGAGCCGGGTGAGCAAATGGGAATGACAAAGTTCTTGTATTTTAATAACTCTTTTGCTGGCATTCCTTTGCAAACAACAGATCCAGCAACTGCAACTCAATATTATCAATACATGACAGGTTATTGGAGAGACGGTACTCCGTTTACTTGTGGAGGTTCTGGTTATGGTGGTTCTACTGCAACTAGTTTTGTTTATCCTGCAGATACTTATACTAATGGCCCTTGTGGGTCAGCACCTTGGATAGAGGGAGCTGCAGCTGGTGGCGATAGGAGATTTATGCAGTCGTCAGGTCCTTTTGAATTACAGCCAGGCGCAGTAAATTACATTACGGTTGGTTTACCATGGGCTAGAACAACATCAACAGATCCAAAAGCTTCTATTCCTTTGTTAAAAATTGCCGATGATAAAGCACAAGCTTTATTTGATAACTGTTTCCGTGTATTATCTGGACCAGAAGCTCCTGATATGACCATACAAGAAATGGAAAATGAATTAATTATTTATTTTTCAAATAAACCATCTTCTAATAATTATTTAAATCAGTATAAAGAATTAGATGTTACAATTCAAGTTGATAACACACATTTCCCTAATTTTGATAAATATTACCGTTTTGAAGGATATAAATTATATCAATTAAAAAACAATACGGTTATTCAAGAGGAGTTAACTGATCCATCTAAAGCTAAATTAATTTTTAATTGCGATATAGAAAATGGTATTAAGCGCTTAATTAACTATGAATATGATGCTACAACCGGTGGAGATGTTCCTAAAGTAAAAATTGATGAAACTGAAAATAGTGATAAAGGAATAAAATCAACGTTCCACTTCACAAAAGATGAATTTTCAACTGCGCAAGATAAAAAAGTAATAAATAACAAAGAGTACTATTTCTTTTGCGTAGCCTATGGGCACAATGAGTATGGGAAATATGTAGAAGATGTGCCTTTTACTGTTTACGATCCAGTTAACAACTATTCTCCTCCTAGTTCTGAAGGTCAAAAACGTCCTTATTTAGAGGGACGTAAATCTAAGAAAGCGTATGGTATTCCGCATAACCCATCTCCTGAAAAAGAGGGTTCAATAATGAATTCTATTTATGGTTATGGTCCTAAAGTAACTAGATTAGAAGGACAAGGAAATGGTGGTAATTTTTTAGACTTGACACAAGAGTCAGTAGATAAAATTTTAGTAAATCCAAACGGTAGAGAAGATAAAATTACTTATGATAATGGACGCGCTCCAATCAACATAAAAGTAGTTGATCCTTTAAATGTTCCAAACTCATCTTTCTTATTTGAGTTTGTAAACAGAAATTGGAACTCTAATTTCGATACGATTAACAGTATTGATCCTTGTAAAGAAAATTCAGCGTATCATTTGAGTAAACCATTTACTAAATTAAAAACAAAACATACTCAATTTAGTAAAATTAATCCAGATTCTGCAACTTGGATTTTAACTGACCTAACAAATTCAAAAAAATATTATCCTTGTAAGGCTATTAAAGTAGCTGAAGAATTTTATTTTAGTGATTTAGGTTTGTCATTAACAGTTGGTCAATCTCGCGATATTGCTGAAATTTCAACACCAACATCAGCAACTGACAAGGTTGTTCAAGCTACTGATGTTATTTCTGGTTCTGGAGTATCTTTTTCAAATGCGTCTACAAGCTGGTTAACAGGGGTAATTGATGATGATGGACCTAGTCCATCTAATTGGATTAGATCAGGTAGTTTTGAAGATGCTGCCGATGCAACTGCTAACGATATCAAAGCAGGTGCTGAGTACATTGATCCATCGTCTGTTTTTGAGAATTTAATTGGTGGTACTTGGGCACCTTATGTTTTAACAACATCAACTAAAACCGGAACTGTTTTTGCTGCCCCTGCCTATTCTGAATCTTCTCCAAGTGGTATTTTAAATAGTGCCTATGATTTAAGAGGTTTAGCGAGCGTTGATTTAGTTTTTACAAAAGATAAAAGTAAGTGGACTCGCAGTCTAGTATTAGAAGAAAATGATGAGGCTGTATCAAATCCAACGGGTTCAAAAAAATTAGAACCAAGAAGACATAGATCAGTTGATAAGCAAGGTATATCATTAGGTGATCCTGGTTGTAATGTTGCAGAAGCATCATTCGATTCGGTTCCTGGATCTCCGTTCCAATACGGATTAAGCTGGTTCCCTGGTTATGCAATTAATTTAGAAACGGGTGAAAGATTAAATATTGCTTTTGGAGAAGATTCTTATCAATCGTCTACTAATGCGTTAGCTCCAAATAATGGAGATGATATGATGTGGAACCCTACTGCTAGTAGAAGATCTAGTAATGCTTATCCTTATTCATTTGGAGGCAGACATTATATTTATGTGTTTGGTAATAATAGAAGTTCAATGACTTACACTACTGTTGCTGGGGCAAATTCATCAATCAATGGTAAAAAGTTAGGTGTAGGAAATTATAGCAAATTTGCTGATTTTGTTTATACTTACAAATTAGGATTTGCGAATAGCACGAAAGCAATTTTACAAAATATTTGGTCAGAAGCAATGTGGGTAAATATTCCATTATTGGTTGATTCAAGATATAGTTTTAAAAATCCAGCTGATATGCCTTGCGACGCTAAAGTAAGATTAAGAGTTAAGAAAGCCTACAAATATGGATTAAGTGGCATGTACACTAATACGTTGACTGCTTTCAGATCTGCGGCTTCTTTAGTGCCTCCAATTATTGATAACACAGTTACAAGTTCAAGCTACACACGTTTAAGTACTGATACTTTAAGTGGATCTGTAAATAATAACTTTGGATTATATACATTTAATACGTCAGATATTTTTACTGAAATTCAAAATGCAGATAAAATAAAATCAGCGTTAGATTTGATAAATGTGGTACCAAATCCTTACTACGCATATTCTACTTACGAAACTGGCAGAATAGATAATAGAGTTAGAATTACTAATTTACCTAACAAATGCAAGGTTAAAATCTTTACTTTAAATGGAACTTTAGTAAGAACATTTGATAGAGATGTGAGTGGTCAGGAAGATCTAAATATTGAAGAAAAAGGAACTGGATTTGTTCGTGGACGTCGTTTACCTTTCCAGGATTGGGATTTGAAAAATCAAAGTGGTATTTCTGTAGCTAGCGGTTTATATATTATACATATAGATGTGCCAGGTGTAGGTGAAAAGATTTTGAAATGGTTTGGTGTTATGAGACCATTAGATTTACAAAATTACTAAGATATAGTTCGGTAATAAATATACATGAAAAGCAATAAAATATACAATATGAAGTCATTTATAAATATATCATTGAGTGTTGTTTTGACTGGTAGTTTCATTACTTCAGGTTTTAAAGCAACTGCTGGTAATCCTGAACGTGCTGGGCAAGCTGGAGCTTCACAATTATTAATAAATCCATATGGTCGCTCTGCAGGTTGGGCGGGAGCTAATGGAGCCCTTTCGCGAGGATTAGAATCTCAATATACAAATATTGCAGGACTTGCGGCAACAAAGAAAACGGAATTGATGTTTATGCGTTCAGCATGGCTTGTAGGAACAGGGATTAACATCAACACTTTTGGTTTTTCGCAAAGAGTGGGTGAGACTGGTGCAATTGGTTTAGGTATTATGTCTATAAACGCCGGTAAAATAGAAAGGACAACTGAAGATCAGCCTGAAGGCGGTTTAGGGACGTTTACTCCGCGTTTTACTAATATTGCATTATCATATGCTAAAGGTTTTTCTGATAATATTTTTGGAGGTATTACTGTAAGGGTAATTTCTGAAGGTATTGATAACGTGAAGGCGCAAGGTGTTTCAATTGATGCAGGGATTCAATATCATACAGGGAAATATGAGAATATTCACTTAGGTGTTGGTTTAAAAAATGTTGGTCCAAAAATGCAATATAAAGGAGATGGTTTATCTACCCAAGGAACGGTTACAAATGCTTATGGTAACTCATATCAATTAACTATTGCTAATAAGTCTGCCGCTTTTGAATTACCAGCTTTGTTAAATATTGCTGCAGCATATGATCTTTATTTAACCTCCGACACAACGGGAAAATTAAAAACACATCGTCTTACTGTAGCCGCCAATTATACATCTAATTCATTCACAAAAGATAATTATTTAGTAGGATTAGAATATGGATGGAAAAATATTGTGATGGTTCGTGCAGGGATGGTTTCTGAAAAAGGTATTTATCAAGGAGATGCAAATCGTACAACAGCATTCACCGGGCCATCTTGTGGCGCTACTGTTGAAATTCCTTTTGGAGAGAAAAAATCAACTTTTGCTTTAGATTATTCATATAGATTTACAAATCCATTTGGTGGTGTTCACACTTTTGGTGCAAGAATCAACTTGTAAGCTTAATTTTTTTCAACATATTTTTAGAGTCCCGAATAACATTCGGGATTCTTTTATTTTAAAACATACACAAAGATGGCAACAATAGCATATTATACAGAAGAAGGTTTGAAAAAACTAAAAGATGATTTGCACCAATTAAAAACCGTAGATCGTAAAATGATTATAAAGGCAATAGCGGAAGCTAGAGACAAGGGTGATTTATCTGAAAATGCAGAGTACGATGCCGCTAAAAACGATCAAGGGTTGTTAGAAATAAAAATTGCTAAAATGGAAGAGATTGTTGCAAACGCTCGCATTGTGGACGCTTCAAAATTAGATATTTCTAAAGTTAGTATTTTAACTACCGTTAAAATTAAAAATCTAAAAAACAATGTGGAAATGAAGTATACTATTGTTGCGGAAAATGAAGCTGATTTAAAAGCTGGTAAAATTTCAATAGATTCTCCAATTGGCAAAGGATTAGTTGGTAAAGCTGTTGGCGATAAAGTTGAAGTTACAGTTCCAGCAGGTATTATCCCTTTTGAAATAATGGAAATAACTATTTAATGTCAAGTATTTTCACTAAAATAATAAATGGCGACATTCCTTCCTATAAAATTGCTGAAGACGAAAATTGTATAGCTTTTTTAGATGCGTTTCCCTTAAAACGCGGACATATACTTGTAGTTCCGAAGAAAGAAGTTGATTACATATTTGACCTTGATAGTAAAACTTACGATCAGTTAATGGCATTTAGCAAGACAGTAGCTGTTGCACTAAAAAAAACAATTTCGTGCAAACGAATAGGATTAACCGTTGTCGGTTTAGAAGTACCACACGCTCATATTCATTTAATTCCAATCAATTCAGTAAATGATATGAATTTTGCAAACGAAAAATTAAAATTGACCTCTGATGAGTTTTCGGACATTGCTTTACAAATTAAAGAGAATTTGTAATTTCTAAACAATTACTTCCTATTTATCATTTTTTGACGAATTCTCGTTAATAAAAACACTTATATTTGCAGCCTAAAAATCACCTCCCACAATGGATAAAAATTCGCTAATAGGTTTAGGATTAATAGCTGCCATATTAATTACATGGCTTGCGTTAGCAGGACCAAGCAAGGAACAAATTGCACGAAATAAACAGATTAAAGATTCAATTGAGTTAGCTACAAAAGCAACTGAAATTGCTGAAGCTAAAAAAGTTGTTGCGCAAAAAACTACTACATTAAAAGATAGTTTAATTTCTAGTCTAGTAACCGACTCAATTTCAAAACTTGCAAGTGTGAGTTTGTATAAAGATTTCGCTCCATCAGCTACTGGTAAAGCAGAAGTGGTGACATTAGAAAATGAAAACATTAAAGTTTATATTTCTACAAAGGGCGCAAAGGTTGAAAAAGTTGAACTTAAAAACTACAAGCGCTATCATAATAGAGCAGAGCCTTTAGTTTTATTTGATAAAGATTCTACATCGCAATATTTACAATTTGAAGCATATGCAAATAATATAAAACTCACCACGGATAGTTTTTATTTTAAACCATCTTCATTAAGCGAGCGAGTTGCAGGCGATGGAACAAAATCAATCGTCTTAAAACTCGCAACATCAAAGCCTGAAAGTTACATTGAATACACTTATTCGTTAAAAGGAAATGATTACATGTTAGATTATGATGTGAATTTTGTTGGCATGCAAAATATTATATCCAGTAAATCTAATAAAGTAATTATGCATTGGAGCCAAGCAATGCCGACCCAAGAAAAATACATTACTAAAGAAAGAGAAGCAGCAACCGCTTATTGGAATCAAACTACGGAAGGGGTTGATTATATTAATGCTCGTAAAAGTGAAGAAAAATCATTAAATGAAGATAATATTAAATGGATTTGCTTTAAGCAACATTTTTTTAATTCTTCATTAATTGCCGATACTGAATTTTTAAAAAATGGTAGTTTTATTAAAACATCCGAAAATCCTTCTGATTCTAATATTGTAAAAACAATTACAGCTGAAGTTGCTATACCTTTTAAGCATTCTTCAGCCGAAAAGTTTAGCATGGCATTTTATTTTGGACCAAATCAATTCCAAACTTTAAAAGCATATAATTTAGATTTAGAAGAAATTATTCCGTTGGGGTGGAGTGTATTTAGTTACATAAATAAATGGATGATTATTCCATTATTTAATTTACTTTCTGATTTAAATAGTGGTATTATTATTTTAATCTTAACCTTAATTTTAAAAACGTTATTATTTCCAATTGCTTATAAAACCTACATGAGTAGTTCAAAAATGCGTGTTTTAAAACCAGAGATTGATGAGGTAAATGCCAAGTTTGAGAAAAACGATGATCCTTTAAAAAAACAACAAGAAACGATGGCTTTGTATAAACGCGCAGGAGCTAATCCACTTTCTGGGTGCTTGCCTATGCTTTTACAATTCCCGATTTTAATTGCACTATTTGGATTTTTTCCGGCCGCAATTGAGTTACGACAAAAAGGATTTTTATGGACAGATGATTTATCCACGTATGATTCCATTTATAATTTTGGATTTGAAGTTTGGGGTTATGGTGATCACGTAAGTTTATTTGCTATATTAATGTTTGTGTCAACAATTATTTATACATGGATGAATCAAGCAATGCTTCAACCGCAGCAAACACAAATGCCGGGTATGAAATATATGATGTATTTAATGCCTGTTATTTTTGTGGCAGTAATGAATAGTTACGCAGCAGGTTTAAGTTGGTATTATTTTTTAGCAAACGTGATTACATTTTTACAAACATGGATAATGAAAAAGATGATTGATGATGGAAAAATTAGAGAAACGCTTTTAGCCAATATGAAGAAACCCGAAAAAAAATCATCCTTTCAAACTAAACTGGAGGAGATGGCAAAGCAGCGTCAACAGTTGCCAGCTAAAAAGAAATAAACACTTTAAAGTCGCTTAATTTGAGCGACTTTTTTGTTAAACAAAACTTTTACTACAACCTTTCTACAAAAAATTAGTGCTTTGAGACTGCTTGTAATAGTGCATTTATCTTACATTTTGATTGCTTTTTAATTTTTATTGCTTTAGATTAGTCGCTGAAAATAAATATCACATGACAAAAATTTCTAAAATAGCAATCATCTACTTTTTTTTAATAAGTAGTGCTGCGCATGCTCAAAACTGGGTTGATAAAATGCATGATACAACGCAAAATTTTTATTCAATACAACAGGAGTTCCATAATTACTGGCATAATAAATCGTATGAAAGAGGTAAGGGTTATAAAGCTTTTAGACGTTGGGAATGGTTTACCGAACCAAGAGTTTATCCAACAGGAGATTTGAAATTAGGTTCACGTGCAAAAGCATTTGAAGAATTTGAAAAATATAAAGCACAAAATCCTTCGGCTGCTCAAAAAATTAATTCTCCGATGTCAACTTCAAGTACCGGTAACTGGACAGCTATGGGACCTTTCGGCTCGCCTATAGGTGGCGATGCAGGACGATTGACCTTCATTAGATTTATGCCAGGCAATACTAATACTATTTTTGTAGGCACTGGTGCAGGTGGTTTATGGGTATCAACTAATGCAGGATCAACATGGACAACTAACACCAATAATTTATCTGTGTTAGGTTGTTCTGATTTAGCAATTAATCCTTTAAATACAAATATTATGTATTTAGCAACTGGTGATATTGATGCAGGCGATACCTACTCAACCGGAATTTTAAAATCAATTGACGGAGGATTAACGTGGAACACAACCGGCATAAATTGGGCTGTATCCTTAACGCGAAGAATAGGAAGATTATTAATTAACCCTTTAACACCTAACGTTTTATTTGCTGCAACTTCTCAAGGATTGTATCGCTCTAATAACAGCGGAACAAATTGGTCATTATTAAAAACTGGTAGTTTTAAAGATATGGAATTTAAGCCAGGAGATACTAGTACAGTTTACGCAGTAACTGCAAGTAGTTTTTATAGATCTTTAACAGGAGGCGCCACACCAGCATCTTTTACGCTAGTAAATAGCGGAATAACGTCTGCTGGAGTGCGCATGTGCATTTCTGTTACGCCAGCTGACCCAAATTATATTTACGTTTTATCAAGTGCATCTGATAATTCATTTGGTGCTTTATTTAGATCAACAAATTCTGGAACAAACTTTACGTCAATGTCTACTTCACCAAATATTTTTGGATGGGATCCTAACGGTTCTGATACTGGTGGACAAGGTTGGTATGATATTGCTTGTGGTGTTTCTCCAACTAATAAAAATGAACTTATTTGTGGAGGTGTAAATACATGGAAATCTTTGGATGGAGGTGTTACTTGGAATTTAAATACACATTGGTATGGAGGAGGAGCGCCATATGTGCACGCAGATTTGCACGCGGTAGAATACATAAGTGGAACAACTTGCTATTTAGGAACTGATGGAGGTATTGCAAGAACAACAAATAGTGGTTCTACATGGACAACTATAAATGGCCAAATGAACATTGCACAATCATATCGGATGGGACAATCTACAACTACCGCAAATTATGTCTTGTCAGGCCATCAAGATAATGGTACAAATTTATTAAACGGAACCACATGGACAGAAGTTTATGGCGGAGACGGAATGGATTGTTTTGTGGATAGAACAAATAATAATGTAATGGTAGAAAGTTATGTAGAGGGAGATTTTAATCTCACTAATAATGGAGGTGCAAGTTGGTCAAATATTACAAATGGTTTGATTGGCACAGGTGCTTGGGTTTCTCCAATTATTCAATCAGCCCATGCTGCAAATACGTATTATTGTGGCTATCAGCAAGTGTTTAAAACTACCAACAAAGGTACACTATGGACGCAAATGGGAACTATTAATAGTAGTGGAGATATTTTATCCTTAGCGGCAGCACCTTCAAATTCGTTAGTGCTGTATGCTGCATCTAGCAGTAACATTTTTAAAACAGTAAATGGTGGCGCCTCATGGACATCTATCACAACTGGCTTGCCATCTGGCACAGCACAAATTACAAGAATAGCAGTTGATAACACGGATGCTAATAATATTTTTATTACGTTTTCTGGTTATTCTTCTACTAATAAAGTTTACATGTCAAGTAATGGAGGTTTAACCTATACTAATATTTCTGCTGGATTGCCTAATTTACCTGCAAATTGTATTGTATATGCAAATAACTCTAATGATGCTATTTATGTAGGAACTGATGTGGGGGTTTATTACAGGGATGGAAGTATGAATTCATGGACTCCATTTATGACAGGATTACCAAATGTAATTGTAAATGATTTAGAAATTTTTTATCCAACAAATAAATTAAGAGCAGCAACTTATGGAAGAGGTATTTGGCAATCAGATTTGTTTTCTGATCCTGCAGCGGTACCAACTGCTTATTTTTCTACTGCTTATTCTTCCGCTTGCATCAATACGCCGTTTTTGTTGAGCGATCAATCATCAAATATGCCTACAGCATGGACTTGGAGTTTAACAGGAGCTTCGCCTTCAACATCAACAATAAAAAACCCTACAATTACATATAACGCTTCAGGTGTTTATACTATTTCATTAATTTCTACAAATGGTAATGGTGCAAGTGCTATTTATACTAGCACAATTTCAGTAATAGCACCACCAACAATTACTTTAAGTGCAACAGCGTCATGCAACGGTCAACCAGCTAACCTTTCTGCAAGTGGTGCCACTACTTATATTTGGTCTAGTGGTTCCACTGGTGCTAATACCTCTGTTACTCCAAATGTAACTTCAGTATATACGTGTACTGGATCAGTAGGCGCCTGTAACTCTACAAAAACAATTACAGTTAATGTTGGTTCCGTAATTACACCAACGATCACGCAAAATGTATTAGTGCTAACATCTAGCGCATCTTCTGGTAATCAATGGTATTTAAATGGCTCGCCAATTTCTGGAGAAACCTTCCAAACTTACACGGTTACACAAAGTGGTTTTTATTCAGTTTGGGTTACTTCTGTAATCGGTTGTCAATCATCTTCATCTCCGAAACAAGTTACCATTACAGGGCTAGAAAATAATACCATCGCAAGTAGCATCTCTCTTTCTCCAAATCCAGCTAAGGATGTATTATTTATTAATGGCAACGAAAAGGATAATAAAAAAGCCAATTATTCAATTTACTCTATCAAAGGGCAGTTGATAAAAAGTGGCGAATTGTTTTTAAACAATAATGAATCAATTTCTATTTCGGATTTATCAGCAGGTGTTTATGAGATTAAAGTATCTATTAATCAAACTAATTCATCCTATAAGTTTATTAAAGAATGATGATTGTGCTTTGGGAGCTTTGCAAGTTAATTAAAAAGTGAATTTAGTGGAATTATTTTTCCAAAGCTTGTTTTACTAATTGATTAGCCATTTTAGGATCCGCTTTGCCTTTTCCTAACTTCATCACTTCGCCAACAAATAAACCTAACAAATTTGTTTTACCACCTTTATATTCAGTAATTTTTTCTGGATATTTTGCTAACGCTTGATCAACTAATTCTTGCAAAGCTTCATTGTCATTACTTTGTAAAATATCTAATCGTTGTGCAATACTCAAAGCAGATTCTTTTGGATTTAGCAATAATTCAGGAAATAATTTTTGTGTAGCTGCCGCATTACTAATTTTGCCATCATCAATCAAAGCAATTAATTCTGCAATACTATTTGGTTGAACTTCAAATTGCTCAATTGCAAACGCATTTTCATTTAAATAAGATTTAACACTTCCCATCATCCAATTGGCAGCTGCTTTGTAATTTTTTGTGAAGGAAACTAGTTCATTAAAATATAAAGCCAATCCTTTAAGGTCAGTTAAGTTGGTAGCATCGTATTCAGATAGTCCAAACTCATGCATAAACTTCTTTAGTAAATCATTTGGAAGCGCGGGCATTTCTGCTTTCACTTTATCAATATAGTGCTGAGTTATTAAAACTGGCTGCAAATCTGGTTCAGGAAAATAACGGTAATCATTGGCGTTTTCTTTACTTCTTAAAGCAAAAGTAGAACCATCTACTGCATTAAAACTGCGGGTTTCTCCTGCTATTTCTGCACCAGATTCTAGTAGATCAATCTGGCGTTTTATCTCAAAATCAATAGCGCGTTGAACATTACGAAATGAGTTCATGTTTTTAACTTCCACTTTTTTTCCATATTCAGTAGCATCTTTTAGCATCACTGATATGTTTGCATCACATCGTAGCGAACCCTCTTCCATGTTACCATCACAAATATCTAAGTAGCGAACAAGTTTACGAACTTCGTTTAAATATATATATGAATCTTCTCCACCAGTAAAATCAGGTTCGGTTACAATTTCTAATAAAGGTATTCCTGCCCGGTTTAAATCAATTAATGATTCAAATGGATCTATGTCGTGCATGCTTTTACCCGCATCTTCTTCCATATGAATACGCGTCAAATTGATGCGCTTTTCGGCGCCATCTTTTAATTTAATATCAACGTAACCACCTGTACAAATTGGTGTTTTATCCTGTGTAATTTGGTATCCTTTTGGCAAATCGGCATAAAAATAATTTTTACGTGCAAATTGATTTTCGTGGCGGATTTCGGAATGAGTAGCTATTCCTAGTTTTACTGCAAATTCAATAGCTCTCCTATTTACTTTTGGTAATGTACCCGGATGGCCCAATGAAATTACACTTACGTTTGTATTTGGCATTGCTCCATATTCTGCCAAATCGTTGCTATACATTTTTGTTTTGGTTAATAATTGAATATGGCATTCTAAACCAATTACTGCTTTATATTTATCGTAAACGGACATTGTGCTATTTATGAATTAGATTATAGTATCTATAAGCAGTTCACTTACGAATACAGGCTTTAAAGATAGTAAATTTTATATTGACTTGATAGCACTTAAAATTCAAATAATAGTGTGTGTTTTAGTATAGTTAGCTGTTTAAAATAGATTCCTCAAATGAATATATCAAAAGAGATTCTTAAATATTTTGTAGAATTGGTATTTTTTTGTAAAGTTTACGTTAATTAATTAAATGTATATTGATAATTATTAGGAATTTTATGAAATTCATCCGTAATTTAGTATTAATTAATTAATTATTAATTTATTGCAAATTAACTTAAAATAATAATTTGGTTAACACCGTTTCTGAAAAATAGTATCGTTATTTAAAACAAACCTCAAATGAAAAAAGAAAGCAAAGAAATGCTAAAAACTATTCTTCATCATCAAGAATTGATTATGAAAGCATTAAAAATTGAAATGCCTGAAAAACAAATCAGTAAAGATGAGACAAAAAAAATCGCTCCGAAAAAGGCTCCGTTAAAAAAAACGGCAGTAAAAGTTTCTCCTTCTAAATTAATTGCTAAAAAAAGTAATCATAAATAGGCGGTACTTAGTACTTTATTTAAGGGAATTTTTTAGCTTTTGTAATAAAAAAAAGACTCACTTATGTGAGTCTTTTTTATTAGGTAATATTGTTAAACTAATTACTGAACAACAAATATAATTGGTTTTGTTGTTTGAGCATTCGTTTTAAAGTAATACATACCTGAATTCAATGTTGAAATATTAATAGTCGTTTCAGTTGAATTAAGTGTGCCCGTATAAACTTCTTGTCCAATAGCATTTATAATGCTATATGATACACTACCCATTTCTTCAATATTGCTTAATGTAATCATTAAGTTATCCTTAGCGGGATTTGGGAAAAGTTTAATTTCAGACATAACCGTTTCATCAGAAGTTGATTCATTAATAACCATTCTGCTTGATAAGTTGTTGCAAGCATTTACTTCAGTGCAAGAACCTAGAGTACAACCATGAGCTAAGTGAGCTTGAACGCCATTAGCATCAATGCAAATTGTATTTCCTTTGTGACAAACTTCTACTTTTTTCACATTGCTGTTACCAGCGTAGCAAACAACATTTACAGCACATACATTTACAACATCAGTTGCTACACAGCCTTTAGAATCAGTAGCGGTTACAGTATATGATGCTGCATTTGTTGGGCAAACAGTATTATTAGCATTGGTAACTCCATTACTCCAAACATAGTTAACTGAACCAGTACCACCTGTTTTTGTAGCTTTTAGAGTTTTACAATTTTGATATCCTGTATATACGATTTGATCTACTCCTGCATTTACAACTAAAGCTGAAGGTTGTGTAATTGTTATTGATTTAACAACGGAGCAACCATTTGCATCTGTTACAGTAAAATTATAATTACCAGCTGTTCTAATAAATGTGCCAGTTCCATTATAAGGGGCAGTTCCACCACTTGCAGTTACAACTATATTTGAAGTTCCACCATTACATAAAATCGTAGATTTTGAAACGCTAGTTAATAAAGCTGCAGGAGCAGTAACTGTAATTGTTATTGTTGCTGAGCAGCCATTTGCATCTATTACTGTAAATTGGTAAGTTCCTGCAGTTACATTAAACAAACCACTATTATTTGATAAAATAGTAGTGTTACCATCATGATCATCATCGTTATCATCATCATCGTCTTCGTCATCATTATGATTACCATCATGGTCATCATCGTCATCATCATCATCATCATCATCGTTTTGATTTCCATTCATAATGCATGTGTATACTCCATTACCAGCATTAGCTGTTAATGTAAGAGTAGTATTTCCACCATGACAGGCTATTGTAGGACTTGATGAACTAAGTGTGATTACAGCAGGTTGATTAATTGTATATGATTGTGTAACAGAACAACCATTAGCATCTGTAATTGTATAGGAATAAGTTCCTGCAGGACGAACAAAAGTTCCTGTTCCAATGTATGGAGCTGTTCCATTGCTTGCACTTATTGTTACAGTTGAATTTACAGCGTTACAAGTAAGATTTGTAGCAGTCACATTTACATTAATTGCAGAAGGTTGAGAAACATTAATTGAAGTATTAGCAGAACAACCGTTAGCGTCAGTTACTGTGTAGCTGTAAGAACCAGCAGAAACTGTATTATCACCTGTTCCAACATAAACACCAGTACCACCGTTAGCAGAAACACTAACTACTGCAGAACCACCATTACATAAAATAGAAGAAGCAGAACTAGAAGCAACTAAAGCAGTAGGTTCAGAAACATTAATTGAAGTATT
>JBIKOX010000227.1:0-4457 GCA_044357775.1 Bacteroidia bacterium
GCTAAAAACCCCGTCCGCTAGCCAGCGGACGGGGTTTTAATTTATCTGTTAAGCTAATTAAGCTTCTTCTTCGATTTCCTCTTTACTTGCCATTAATCGCTCGTACTCTTCTTTACTACCAACTACGATTTTTTCGTACTGACGTAAACCTGTACCAGCCGGGATTAAATGTCCAACAATTACGTTTTCTTTTAAGCCTTGTAAAGTATCTACTTTTCCATGAACAGCTGCTTCGTTTAACACTTTAGTGGTTTCCTGGAATGATGCTGCAGAAATCCAACTATTTGTTTGTAACGATGCCCTTGTGATACCTTGTAGAATAGAAGTTGCTGTTGCAGGAACTGCATCACGAGCTTCAACTAATTTCATGTCTTTACGACGCAATACTGAGTTTTCATCACGTAATTTACGAGCAGTTACTATTTGTCCACGTTTTAAGTTTTCACAATCACCTGGCTCAACAACTACTTTTTTACCATACAATTCATCGTTCTCCGTCATGAAGTTAATTTTATTAATTAACTGCAATTCTAAGAATGTTGTGTCACCTGGGTCTTCTATTTGAACTTTACGCATCATCTGACGAACAATCGTTTCGAAATGCTTATCATTTAATTTTTGACCTTGTAAACGGTACACCTCTTGAATCTCATTTACTAAATACTCTTGAACTGCTGTTGGCCCTTTAATTGCTAAAATATCGCCAGGAGACGTCGCTCCATCAGATAACTGCTCACCAGCTTTCACAAAATCATTCTCTTGAACTAAGATGTGCTTAGATAAAGAAACTAAATATGTTTTGCGTTCTCCAGTTTTAGCTTCAACAGCTACTTCACGATTTCCACGTTTAATTTTTCCAAAAGAAACGATACCATCAATTTCAGAAACTACTGCAGGATTAGAAGGATTACGTGCTTCGAATAATTCAGTTACACGAGGTAATCCACCTGTAATATCTCCTGTTTTACCAGTAACACGAGGAATCTTCACTAATACTTGTCCCAACTCTACTTTCACACCTTCATTCACAACTATATGTGCGCTGATAGGTAAGTTATATGTTTTTAATGGTTCGCCTTTCTTGTCAATAATTCTAATTAACGGAGATAATGTTTTATCTCTGCTTTCAATAATTACTTTTTCACGGAAACCTGTTTGTTCATCTGATTCCTCACGATAAGTTACGTTTTCTTTAATTCCCTCGTACTCTACAGCACCAGCAAATTCAGAAACAATAACTGCATTATATGGATCCCAATCACAAATTTTATCTCCTTTTTTAACTTTAGCACTAGGCTTAATATATAATTGAGAACCATAAGGAATATTACCAGTTGTTAAAGCAATTCCAGTGTTTGCATCAACGATTCGTACTTCCGTAGAACGACCAATAACTACATTAGCTTTAGATCCATCAGGATTAATACGCTCAACTGTGCGTAATTCGTCAATTTCAGCAATACCATCATACTTTGCAACATAACTTGATGATGCAGCAGTATTGGATGCAGTACCTCCAACGTGGAAAGTACGTAATGTTAATTGTGTTCCTGGTTCACCAATTGATTGAGCTGCTATTACACCAACAGCTTCTCCTAATTGAACTTGACGTCCGTTAGATAAATTACGTCCGTAGCATTTAGAACAAACTCCTAATTTAGACTCGCAAGTTAATACCGAACGAATTTCAACAGATTCTATTGGAGATGCTTCAATTAATGCACAAACCGCTTCATCAATCATTTGTCCGCCTACAACAATTAACTCACCAGTTGTTGGGTGATAAACGTCATTTAACGAAATACGTCCTAAAACTCTTTCTCCTAATGATTCAACAACATCATCATTGTTTTTCAATGCCATAGCAATTAAGCCACGTAACGTTCCACAATCATCTTCGTTAATAATTACATCTTGAGCAACGTCAACTAAACGACGAGTTAAGTAACCAGCATCTGCTGTTTTTAAGGCCGTATCTGCTAATCCTTTACGAGCACCATGGGTAGAAATAAAGTATTCTAAGATAGATAAACCTTCGCGGAAGTTTGATAATACCGGGTTCTCAATAATAGAGGCCGTAGTGTCACCAGCTTTCTGCGGTTTAGCCATCAAACCACGCATTCCACTTAACTGCTTAATTTGTTCTTTAGATCCACGAGCACCAGAATCAAGCATCATATAAACTGCATTGAAGCCTTGTTTATCTGTACTTAAAACATCTAATACTTTTTTAGTAACTTTAGAGTTAGCATGTGTCCAAATATCAATAACCTGATTATAACGTTCGTTGTTGGTAATAAAGCCCATTGAATAGTTACTCATTACTTCTTCAACTTGAACACGGGCATCTTTAATAATTTTGAATTTTTCAGCTGGAGTTTCAATATCACCTAAGTTAAATGATAGTCCACCTTTGAAGGCTGTTTTAAATCCTAAGTCCTTAATATCGTCTAAAAACTTTGCAGTTTTAGCCATACCAGTTTTCTTAACAACCATTCCAATAATATCACGAAGCGATTTCTTTGTCAATAATTCATTAATAAAACCCACTTCATGAGGCACAACTTGGTTAAACATTACTCGGCCAACAGTTGTCTCAATTAATTTGGTAACTAATTTTTCGCCATCTAAAGCGTTAGTCACTCTAATTTTTATTTGAGCATGTATATCAACTTGCTTTTCGTTTACCGCAATAACAACTTCTTCTGCACTGTAAAATATTTTACCTTCTCCTCTTACTACATCGTTAGGCAAATTCTTTTTAGATTTAGTTAAATAATATAAACCTAAAACCATGTCTTGAGAGGGAACCGCAACTGGCGCACCGTTAGATGGATTTAAAATGTTATGAGAAGCTAACATTAAAATTTGTGCTTCTAATACTGCGGCATGTCCTAATGGAACGTGCACCGCCATTTGATCTCCGTCAAAATCGGCGTTGAATGCAGAACACACTAATGGGTGTAACTGAATTGCTTTTCCTTCAATTAACTTTGGTTGGAAAGCCTGAATACCTAATCTATGCAAAGTTGGTGCACGATTTAACATTACAGGATGACCTCTTAATACGTTTTCTAAAATATCCCAAACAATTGGCTCTTTTTTATCTACAATTTTCTTAGCAGATTTAACCGTTTTCACGATACCACGCTCAATCATTTTGCGTATAATAAATGGCTTGAATAACTCAGCCGCCATATCTTTTGGCAAACCACATTCGTGTAGTTTCATTTCAGGCCCTACAACAATTACTGAACGCGCAGAATAATCAACACGCTTTCCTAATAAGTTTTGACGGAATCGCCCTTGCTTACCTTTTAATGAATCAGATAATGATTTTAATGGTCTGTTAGATTCAGTTTTAACAGCATTTGATTTACGAGAATTATCAAATAAAGAATCTACTGACTCCTGCAACATACGTTTCTCATTACGCAAGATAACGTCTGGTGCTTTAATTTCGATTAAACGTTTTAAACGGTTGTTACGAATAATAACACGGCGGTATAAATCATTTAAATCAGAAGTTGCAAAACGGCCACCATCCAATGGCACCAATGGACGCAATTCTGGCGGTATAACTGGAACAGTTTTAATAATCATCCACTCAGGACGATTTTCAATATGTTTGTTTGCAGAACGGAAAGCTTCAATAACTTGCAAACGTTTTAGAGCTTCGTTTTTTCGTTGCTGCGAAGTTTCAGTGCTAGCTTTGTGACGTAACTCGTAAGATAAATCATCAAGCTTTAAGCGAGCTAATAAATCTTGCAGAGCCTCTGCACCCATTTTTGCAATAAATTTATTAGGATCTTGATCATCCAATAAATGATTATCTTTTGGTAACGTGTCTACTAAATTTAAGTATTCTTCTTCAGTTAAGAAATCTAAATAAGCTGTTCCATTTTCTGCCGCAGCACCTGCGTTAATTACTACGTAACGTTCGTAGTAAATAATCATATCTAATTTTTTAGTTGGCAACCCAAGTAAATAACCGATTTTATTTGGTAATGAGCGAAAATACCAAATATGAGCAACAGGAACTACTAAGTTTATGTGGCCCATACGTTCTCTACGAACTTTTTTCTCAGTTACTTCAACACCACAGCGATCGCAGATAATACCTTTGTAACGAATACGCTTGTATTTTCCACAGTGACATTCGTAATCTTTTACTGGTCCAAAAATACGCTCGCAAAACAAACCATCTCTTTCTGGTTTGTAAGTACGATAATTAATGGTTTCTGGTTTTAATACTTCACCAGCACTACGTTGTAAAATAGTTTCCGGAGACGCTAAACTAATAGTGATTTTTGAGAAGTTTGATTTTACTTTGTTATCTTTTCTTAAAGCCATTTTTTTGCTTATTGGTTTTAGTGATAATAAAAATTCATTTTCCATAAATCCCCTCTAAAAAAGAGGGGATGTAGGTGTGTGTTTTAATCAAGTGTTACATCTAA
>JBIKOX010000001.1:0-44186 GCA_044357775.1 Bacteroidia bacterium
TAAAAAAGCGGGAGATTTGTGTATGCTTCCAAAACAAAAAAACATAAATCAAATGGGTTTTTATAGCACATTTGAAGAACAGTTAAATCATAATCATCCACTTTATAAATTAAGTTTAGCAATAAGATGGCATATATTTGATGATGCCTTTGCAAAACATTATAGTCTAACACAGGGCAAGCCTGCAAAGCCAATAAGGCGTATGGTGGCACTATTAATATTAAAGCAATTGCGTAATTTAAGTGATGAGTCAGTTGTAGAACAATGGTCTGAAAACAGCTATTACCAATACTTTAGTGGGGAGCAGTTTTTCAGTGCCAATATGCCTTGTGTTCCAACAGAGCTTGTAGAATTTAGAAAACGCATAGGAACAGAAGGCGTTGAACTCATTTTCAAAGAAAGTATAAAAGTAAATGGAGATGATGCTAATGATGATAATTTAAGTATTGATACGACTGTACAAGAAAAGAATATCACTTATCCAACGGACGATAAACTTTATAAAAAAATCATAAAAAAATGCCAATCTATTGCAAAGGGAGAACACATAGAGCTTCGGCAAAGTTATACTCAAACTATTAAGAAACTCAGTACAATACAGCGTTTTAAGAAAAACAAAAATGGCTGGGCAAAAGCAAAAAAAGCAAGTAAAAAAATAAAAACAATTGCTGGTGTTTTAGTACGTGAATTAAAACGAAAACTATCTGCGCAGACATTAAGTAAATACAGTAATGATTTAAATTTGTTTGAAAAAGTATTACTCCAAAAGCGTGGTGATAGCAATAAAATATACAGTTTACACGAACCAGATGTAAAGTGCTACACTAAAGGAAAAGAGCATAAACGTTTTGAATTTGGAAGTAAAGTATCTATTGCTGTTACACAAAAAACCGGAGTCATAGTTGGCGCACTAAATTTTAATAGCACGGAACATGATAGTAAAACATTAGAAAAAGCACTAACCCAATACACTAATTTAACGAATAAAACAGCTAAGACAGTTTTTGTGGATAGAGGTTATCGTGGTCCAAAAACGGTTAATGAAACAACAATCTGTGTTCCTAAACCTGATAAAAATATCACAAAAACAAAACGCAGAAGACATAGCAGAAGAGCCGCTATTGAGCCAGTGATAGGGCATCTAAAAAGTGATTACAGAATGAATAGAAACTTCTTAAAAGGAATAATGGGAGACGAAATGAATGTATTACTATCAGCAGCTGCCATGAATTTTAAACGAGTCATGAACCTCTGGAAACAGAGGCTCATTGACTTTATATTAAAAATTGTTTTAGAAACTTTGTTTTATAATCAAGGATTGAAATTGACTTTTTGAGGGGCGACTAATTAAAAGAAAGGTCGTGTATTTTGCACGAGCTTTCTTTTCCAAAAATTTGGTTAACCTAAATCGTTAAGATTTTTACTGATTGAATTAACGTTATTTGCTTTTTATTTTTTGAATTAGTTCTTGAATTTCATCAATCACTAAAGCGGGTTCTTCCAAATGAATAAAATGCCCGGATTTATCTGTTGTGATTATTTTAGTATCTTGATTTATTTTTTTCCAATTTTCAAAAAACTGAATGCGGTATTCGGTTTCTTTGTCAATGTAGGAATTATCAACATCTAAGTTAGTTGAAATTAGCAGTGTAATTGGAATGTCCGCTGGCACTTTTAAATCCTTCACAATACGTTGATTAGTTGAAAAACCAGCACTATCAAAATCAAAACATTTTTTAGATTCCGCTTTATGAGTTTTTGTGCGACCTGGAATTTTTAAATAGGATTTAAATTCTTCCCTAAAAATTATTTTATCTGAATCACTTCTCATTGCTAATCCATTTTTAAATTCGTATTCGTGTGCAGGCTCAACAAAAACCATTCCTGCAACAGTGTTGGGATACATATTTACAAAGCAACGCATAATATATCCACCAAGTGAATGCCCCACTAAAATATAAGGGGGCTTTATTTTTTCTTTCAACAACAACTCATGCAATTCAAAAGCCATCGTATCTACAGTTCGTTCATTTTTAAAAGCTTCTGATTGCCCAAGTCCAGCCCTATCGTATGAAAAGATTTGAGTTGTGTTTTTTATTTTATTATAAACTTTTTTAAAATCTGTTTGCGTACGACCTTTTCCTGTTAAGAAAACTACCGTAGGTTCTCCTTCTCCTTCAACTATAACGTATTGTTTTTTACCATGAAGATAGACGAAGTAACCGGCATCACCTTCGTATAATTGCCCTGAGGAAAGAGCTAAGAGTAAAATTAATGGGATAATTATTTTTAAAAGTGCTATCATAACTTTATATTAATTCACAAACACATCGGTAAATTGAAAATGCTTGCCATTAAACAAGCCTTTATCACTTAGTTTTAATTCGGGGATTACTAATAATGCCATAAATGATAAACTCATGTAGGGAGCACGTAATTTACTTCCTAATGCTTTAGCGCGTTGGTCTAATTTAGTATAAGCTTCCGCTACTTCTTCTGCGGGTTGGTTAGTCATAATGCCTGCAATGGGCAATTCTAAAACTAATTCTTCATTTCCATTTGCTAATGAGATGCCGCCTTTTGCTTTAATAATTAAATTAACCGCCTCACACATATCTTCATCGTTTGTGCCAACCACCATAATATTATGGCAATCATGAGCTACACAACTGGCGATGGCGCCTTGTGTTAAGCCAATATTTTTAATAAAAGCGATAGCAATAGGAGCATCTTTATAACGATTTACAACAGCAATTTTTAAAACATCTTGCTCTACGTTAGATTCAGAAAAGCCATCTCTTGAGAATGAGGCTACAAATAATTCGTTAGTAATTAATTGCCCATCTAAACATTCAATAACTCTGATGTTATCTCCATCACATTTTAATTTAAAATCATTAGTAGTTTTTAAATTGCAATTAAAATTATTTACAATTGGCGCATTTACCGATTTAATAAATGACTTACCTTTTTCAGCTACTAACGCACCGCTAACATATGTTTTTAATACATTAAAGTTTTGCAAAGTATCAATCTCTATAAAATCGGCATTATCTCCTAATTGCAGCAACCCAACATTTAAATTGTAATGTTTTACTACATTATAGGAAGCTGCCCTTAAAACATTATACAAATCGTGACCTTCTCGTAATGCCCGTTTTACATGATGATTAATGTGAGATTCAATCAAATCGTCAGGATGCTTATCATCACAACAAAACATTATTTGTTCGGGATAATCTTTTAACAAAGAAATTAGGGTTTCAAAATTTTTAGCGGCGCTCCCTTCTCTGATTAATATTTTAACACCATGTTTTATTTTATCTAAGGCCTCGATGTAACCAAAGCACTCATGGTCAGTTGTGATGCCTGCATTAAAATAATGCTTCATGTCATCGCCAATTAATCCTGGCGCATGACCATCAATTGGTTTACCATGTTTTTTAGCAATTGCTATTTTTTTTAAAACCTCTTCATCTTTATAAATCACGCCAGGAAAATTCATCATTTCTGCCAAATACACAATTTCTTTTTTAGATAATAAAGTATCAATATCACTAGAATTAATTATTGCACCGGCTGTTTCAAAATTTGTAGCTGGTACACATGATGGTGCTCCAAAATAAAAGTGGAACGGAACTTGTGTAGCGTTCTCAATCATATAATCAACACCTGCAACTCCCAAAACATTAGCTATTTCGTGTGGATCTGAAATAGTTGCAACAGTGCCATGCTTTACTGCAATTCGGGCAAATTCTGACGGAACAAGCATGCTACTTTCTATGTGAACATGCGCATCAATAAAACCAGGTAAAATATAGGTATTTAGAACTTCGGAAATTTTGGTAATTGAAATAATTTTCTTGTTTAAAATAGTAACTTCAGCAGCAAAAATTTCTTTCGCAACAATATCTATAAGGTTTGCTTTAATAATCAAGTTCATAATATGATTTCATTTATTTTCAAAATGTATATATAAAGAAAAAATCTATATTATTTCTTTAACTCTGAGAAAGTTGAGTTACTTTAAAATTAAATCTATGTAGATGTTGAGTCCGCCAAATCTGACCGTTCAATTTTTATTCTTTAATACCTAATTTATTTGAATACTTTTTATTTAAGTCATTTTGAAAATTATTTAAGTTTAGGGTTCTTCCATTAATAAACGCCACTATAATTTTATTTGATTTCATATCTAAAATATCCCCTTCCGATACAACTAGAGATGCTAATTTTCCTGTTTCTATGCTTCCAATTAAATGATCTACGCCTAAAATTTTAGCTGAACTTAGCGTAATACTCTGCAAAGCTTGTTCTTTTGTTAAGCCATAAGCCGCCGCAGTACCTGCTAAAAATGCAATATTCCTTGCATTCATTGCTTCCATATCTCCTTGGTTTTGTAAACAAAAAAGTACTGAATCTTTTTGTAATAAAAAGGGCAACTTATACATTAAATCTATTTCTGCTTCAGGTAATTCAGGTAAATCATGCAAACGATTAAGCATCACCGAAATATTATTTTCTTTTAAAAATTTGGTTATTTTATAGCAGTCTTTTCCTCCAACTAATACCATCTTTTTAATATTAAACTTTTTAGCAAAGTTTACTGCGCCAATAATATCTTTCACATAATCTGTATGAATGTATAAATTTTTCGAACCATCAAAAATACCTTTCATCGCTTCAAACCGTAAGTTCTTCTCGGTTATAGTAGTTGTGTTATAGTACGCAAATGCATTTGTAAAAAAAGCAGATAATTCAGTTACTTGTTCTGTGTATTTATTGTTTTTATCGCTTGGTTTAGGCTCAGCCCACCAACCATGCCTTTGCATTGTTTGCGGAAAATTCAAGTGAATACCATCATCCGCTTTAATTACTGCATCTTCCCAATTCCATCCATCGGTTGCTAGTATAGATGAAGTTCCACTAATGGTTCCATAACGAGGTGTTGATTGCGTATATAGCACTCCATTAGTTTTTACAGTTTCTAAAATTTTACTTTCAGCATTGTAGGCAATTAAACTTCTTATGTGTGGATTATATTCGCCCACCTCGGCGTAATCGCTTGTTTGCCTCACTGCTTCAGCTTCTTGTAATCCTAAAACACAATTTGGTGCAATTAATCCAGGATAAATATGCTTGCCATATAAATCAATAGTGGTGTCAAATTTTGTAAAATCAACTTTGATTAATCTGGCATCGGCCACTAAATCTATTTTCCCGTCCTTTATAGAGATTAGGCTATTTTCTATAACCTCACCATTACCAATGTGAGCTATTGCATTTTTCAACAAAATAAGCTTTTTATTTTGTGCTGTTAGCAAATTAGATAGTAATACAAATAAAAAAAAGAATTTAGTCATAGCTTCTATTAGATTGGTGGTAGGTAAATATAAGAAAAAAATAAAGTAACTTCGAGCTTTAATATTAGTTGGATTTATGAGTAAAAGAATAATAAAACAAGCAAAACCGCACCGTATTTTATTGCAAACAATTGTTGATGCTTTAGTTATCATATTTAAGGAAAATAAATATGCTGATAAAGTGATTGAAAAAACTTTAAAAGAGCATCCAAAATTTGGCGGAAGAGATAGACGATTTATTGCAGAAAGCACCTATGGCGTTGTTCGTCATTACAGATTATTGGCACATTTAGCAGGCACAGAAGATGGCTTTTGGGAAATATTAGGTACTTATTTTATCATTCAATATTTACCAATACCTGATGAAAGAGAATTTAAGCGCTTAATTGAAAAAGAGATTTTAGATAAATATAAAAGCATAAAAGACGAAAAAATTTTACAAGCGTATCCTGATTGGCTTTGGGAAATATGTGAACGGGAGTTAGGAACAGAAGTTTGGGAAAAAGAAGCTAAAGCATTGAACAATCAAGCTTCGGTAGTATTGCGTGTAAATACATTGAAAACAAAAAAAGACATTTTGACTAAACATTTAGCCGAGCAGGAAATAGAAGTTGAAAATATTGAAGGTTTTAATGATGCGTTATTGTTACTAAAGCGTCAAAATATTTTTCAAAATCAATTATTTAAGTTAGGCTTGTTTGAATTGCAAGATGCTGGCTCTCAGTATATTTCAGAATTTTTAAATGTAGAACCTGGCATGCGTGTTATTGATGCCTGCGCCGGTGGGGGCGGTAAAACATTGCACATTTCAGCATTAATGCAAAATAAAGGACGCATTATTTCGATGGACATCACACAATGGAAGTTAGATGAACTAAAAAAACGTGCGCGCCGTGCAACTGCAAGTAATGTTGAACCTCGATTAATTGAAGGAACTAAAACTATTAAACGTTTAGAAAACACAGCAGATAGATTATTATTAGACGTGCCTTGCAGCGGAACGGGTGTTATAAAACGTAATCCGGATGCTAAATGGAAATTGAATTTAGATTTTATTGAAAGGACGAAAGCCATTCAGCAAAAAATTTTAAACGATTATTCAATCATGACAAAAAAAGGCGGACAGTTGGTATATTCAACCTGCAGTATTTTACCTAGCGAAAATAGAAAACAAGTAGATTATTTTTTGGAAAATAATAGTGATTTTGAACTAATTAAAGATAAAACTATTTTACCAAGCGAAGGTTTTGATGGTTTTTATATGGCTTTGATAAAGAGAAAAAATTAATTACTTTTAAAAATTAATGATGATACACGATTCAACATATTCTGTTTTTGAATCACACACTGATGCGATCTCTCATATTGATTTTTGGGATAACGGAATTATTTGCATCAAATTAAAACCCCACGTAAATATTGAAATAGATGATATTAAAGCTCAGCGCCTGTTTTTATCCCAAAAATTTAATGGGATAAACAAGCACCTTATATTAGTTGAAACAAGCATTCAGTCTAGTATTTCAAAGGAAGCGAGAGAATTTGCAGCTAAACTTGAAATTAATCCAGTTACAAAAGCAACAGCAATCATTACGAATTCACTAGCAGATAGAATAATTATTAATTTCATCATAAAATTTTCGATAAAGAAAAATACGAAAATGAAAATGTTTGATAGTAAACAAAAAGCAATTGCTTGGCTATTATCCTTTAATCAGTATTGAAATAAATAAAATACAATCAATGAATTTTAGCCAGAACTTAAATAAAACAATAAATATCTACATATGAAATAGCCATGTTTGCTAAAACACAAACACAAATGAAGATAAACTGGCTAAACCATATGACAACTAAAAAACAATAATATCTACATATGAAAAAAACAGTAATACTTTTTGCCCTTTTTGCTTCCGTAATTAGTTTTGCGCAAACTAAAGTGGAGCATGTTGATGCGGCAACATTCAAAAAATTTATTGATGAGAAAAAATCTTTATTAATTGATTTACGCACAGATGATGAATTAAAAAATAAAGGTTACATCAAAGGCGCCACGCAAATTGACTATTTTAAGAAGGATGCTGAAATGGTGATTTCTAAATTAGACAAGAAAAAAACGTATTTAATATACTGCGCGGGTGGCGGCCGAAGTGGAGAATGCGCCGAGTTAATGCAAAAAGCAGGGTTTGTGCATGTTGTTGATTTAGAAAAAGGATTTGATGATTGGAAGAAAAAAGGATTTGAAATTGAAATGAAGAAGTAAATATAGTTTTAACTGAAATTGTTTTAACAAATAATTTAATTTCATTACAAAAAAAAGCCGAACTTCTCAAAATTCTATTGAAAAGTACGGCTTCGTACCCAGCGCCGGACTCGAACCGGCACGGTTTCCCACAGGTGTTTGAGACCAGCGCGTCTACCATTCCGCCAGCTGGGCATTTTACTTTTTTTTTGCTAGTTTCCCAACAATAAGGGCTGCAAATGTAACAGAATTTTATGGAATAGAAAAAAACTAGTAAATATTGTATAAAAAACCACTAAAAATCATATATTTGCGTCCCTTAAACTTAAGATGGAAACAGACGTTAGATTATTTTCAGGTGGAGCAACTAACACGCTTGCCGAACAGATTGCCAAATTTTATGGTAAAGATTTAGGTCAAATGGCTCATTATCGCTTTAGTGATGGCGAATTGCAGGTATCTTATAATGAGAGTATTCGCGGTCAAAGTGTTTTTGCAATTCAGTCAACCATGCCGCCAGCAGATAACTTAATGGAATTATTACTTATGTTAGATGCTGCAAAACGCGCATCTGCCAAAGAAATAGTTGCCGTGCTTCCGTATTTTGGTTATGCGCGACAAGATAGAAAAGACCAACCTCGTGTTGCTATTGGAGCAAAATTAGTAGCTGATATGCTTGCTTTGGCCGGTGCTACAAGGGTGATGACGATGGATTTGCACGCAGACCAAATTCAAGGTTTTTTTGATATACCAGTAGATCATTTATATGCATCCTCTATATTTTTGCCTTATATACAATCATTAAACTTACCGCACTTAACTATTGCTGCACCTGATATGGGTGGAAGCAAGCGAGCTAATGCGTATTCTAAACATTTAAAAGCGGAAATTGTAATTTGCTACAAGCAGCGAACTCAGGCTAATGTAGTTGATCATATGACTGCTATTGGTGAAATTGAAGGTAGAAATATTGTATTAGTAGATGATTTGGTTGATACGGGCGGAACTTTATGCAAAGCTGCAGATATGATGATGGAGCGCGGTGCATTAAGTGTAAGAGCAGTTTGTACTCATGCTATTTTATCAGGTAAAGCTTATGAAAATATTGCTAACTCAAAATTAACCGAACTTATTGTAACAGATACTGTTCCAATAAAACAACAAAGCGACAAAATTAAAGTGTTAAGCGTAGCCGAATTATTTGCTAAAGTAATTCACAGTGTGCAACACTACGAATCAATTAGTAGCAATTTTATAATGTAATTAAACTCGCAAACTATAAAACATAATCGATGTAAATGAAATGAAGCGAGCATTTTAAATCATCACAAAAGCAAATAAAAAATGACACGAGCGAAAGCGAACGGCATTTTATAATTAAAAACAATTTAAACCAAAACAAAATGAAATCAGTACAATTGAGCGGTTCGCCAAGAGCGAACGTAGGGAAAGTTGATGCAAAAGCAATCAGACTAAAAGGACATGTGCCATGTGTAATTTATGGAGGAAATGAACAAATTCATTTTCATGCAGATGAACGTTCTTTTAAACCAATTATTTTCACTCCAAATGCACACATCGTAGAAATTAATTTGGATGGTAAAGTATACAAAACAGTATTGCAAGAAACACAATACCATAAAATTACAGATAAGTTAATTCATGCTGATTTTTTACAAATCGTTGATGGCAAACCAGTAACTGCTAACATTCCAGTTGTATTAGTTGGTCAGTCAGACGGAGTTAAAAAAGGTGGTAAATTAGTATTAAAAATGCGTAAATTAAAAGTACGTGGTATTGCTGATAAATTACCA
The DNA here is from genome assembly GCA_044357775.1 of Bacteroidia bacterium. GTDB lineage: Bacteria > Bacteroidota > Bacteroidia > B-17B0 > Aurantibacillaceae > UBA4416. The sequence continues at coordinate 9,420 of JBIKOX010000001.1, forward strand.
GACACTATTGAAATCAATATTTCTAAATTAGATATTGGTAACTCTATTGCTGTTGGTGAAATTAATGTTGATGGCGCTACGTTATTAAATGCTAAAAACGTCTCTGTTGTTTCTGTGGCTACTACTCGTGCCGTTGCAGCTGAAACAACTGCTGCTCCTGCTAAAAAATAATTTTATATATAAGCCATTAAAAACCTCTATCTAATTTGATGGAGGTTTTTTTATTTTTTTTATATCAAATATTTTTTCTTGTTGATGTAATTATTAGTACCAACCATAAAACTTTGTAAAAAAATGAAAGAGGATATTTCTAATTCGTCAGATATAGCAATTTTAGTAAAAACATTTTACGCTAACTTACTTTTAAATGAGGAGGTAAAACCCATTTTTGCTCACGTCAATTTTGAAAAGCACATGCCACACATGATTGCATTTTGGGAATTTGTTTTGCTAGACAAGGAAGGTTATACAACAAATGTATTTGATAAACATGTTAATTTACCATTAAATGCAGAACATTTTGCTATTTGGCTCAAAACCTTTGAAAACACGGTTCAAGATTTGTTTTTAGGGCAAACCGCTAATATGGCTATTCAACGGGCGCAAACTATTGCCTATTCCTTCGAGTCTAAAATGAAGCAGATGGGAAAATTGCATTAATTGGTATTCTATTTTTTTGTAAATTCGTTCTCCATTTTAATAAAACTAATAAATCAAAAATTTAGTCTTTTTTTAATTGTAAATTTTAGTCGTAATTGACCTTATTAATTATTAAGTGTTTATAGATTTATTAATAAATTTTTAAATGAAAAAGCAATATCGTTTTAGTACTAAAATCTTTTTATATTTAACACTATTACTTTTAAGTTTATCTTGTTCAAATAAATCTAGTTTTTATGAAATAACTTTTTTTGAGGTTCTTACAAATCAAGAATTCAATCAAAAAGATTCCATCATTCTCATAGAAGCAAATCTTAACAATGCCCCTTTGTCTGGAATTAGAATTCCGTCTGGTAAGCAAATTAAAGGTGATAAAATTGCTTTTTCATTTAAAATTGCTGCACACGAAAAAACAAAGCGAAAATTATATTATAAAATATATTATCAAAACGAGACTTACAAATTTCACGAAACATCAAATTATAGCGAAGAAAATTTTTACGGAAGTTGGGAAGATTCTACCATTACATTTAAAGAAGTTCCTTTTTTTGATAAGGAAATTATAATTGCTGATAGTTTTTCTATCGTTGGAAATCCCAGGAATGAACCATTGTATTTTGGTAAAGATCCAATGAACGCAATTATTCATCCTGATACTTTGAACAATACAATTAACTATATAAAATCTAACGAAGGATGGTTTAATGAAGTTAAAAAGAAGGCCATTAAACAAAATCGAGCTATTGAAAATCAAGTAAGATTAGATGCAATTTGGGTACTTGAAGAAATAAAAAATAAAAAAGGCCTTGTAAACAATCGAATGTGGCGAAACCCCCGAATGGGAACTTATGAATTTATGCTAGTGGTTATTAGTGAAGAGGAGTATAAAAAAACTCCAGAATATTTAAAAAAACTCAATCTAAAAAATAATGAAGGAAAAATGGTGAATCCATTTTGGTATTTTAAATATGGCGATGGCCTAAATCAATCTAATTTGCAGATAGCATTGTCTCAAAGGAAATTAAAAGTAAAATCGCTATTTTCAATGCGTTCCGGAATTTTTGTTGATAAAACGCATACAGGAGGAACAGATAAGACAAAAGAGTACTACTCTTCAACTTGCGGCGATTCTGACGATTTACTTCAAAGGTCGCATTTTCGGCAGTATTTTCATTACATTAACAAAGATTATCCATTAAAAAACATTCCAATGGTGCTTGATGTTTTAAATGATACTTTTTCTCGTGTACAATATGAGCAACTTAAAAAAAGATCTGATGCAAATAATAAGTTTATTTATACATATGTCAATAGTTCTAACTGTCCTTGCAAAACCGTTTTAGTGGATACCGCAGAAAATACAATAAGTATTATAAATCCTGGAATCAAGGATAGTATTTATATGAAAGAGCAAGTAGGCGTTGCCGGAAGAATAGGCTTATCTTATGGTAAATGGCGGGCGAAAATAAAATTCCCTAAACTCATAAATAAAAATAATGTATGGACAGGAATTACCAATGCGTTTTGGTTGCTTGCTGAGCAAACGGGTGCTCCTTATAATCAACGCCGTCCATGTAATGCAGACATAGCCTACATTCCAAAAAATGAACCTAATAATAATTCTGCATTAAAAAAAAGTAGAAAAGTTGATGGATATTCTGAAATTGATTTTGAGATTTTAAAGGAGTCGCAATATTGGCCAAAAACCTCCTATCCAGGCAAAATGGTAGCTCCCACTGACAATGCTTCATCAAATAGCGAGGTGATGATTACTTGTACTAATTGGGATTTAGCTTGCCATGAACCTCCTAATTTTGATATTGGAGCAAAAAAATATAAAATTGATGGAAAAGAATATGTCTTTCATCGTTGGGACCATTATTATAAAGCATTAACCACAAAAGTTCCAGTAAATCATTCGGAAATGTTTGATAGGGAGTACTACTACTTTGAAATTGATTGGTATCCAAATAAAATAGTTTGGAAGATAGGACGAGAAAAAAATGCAATGCAAACAATTTGTACAATGGATAATACAATAACTTCTATTCCAAATAATCAAATGGTAGCATTGGTAACACAAGAATGGCATAGCCAAGAATGGTGGCCTACAGCGCCTTATAAGCAAAACTACATTCCTTTCCCTAAAAATGACATCATTGGTAAAATATTAGAAATAGAAGTTGAATAAAGTGCACAATCGCACCAAAAATAATATTTAAAATCCGCATATTAGTACTCGTTTTAATCATGAAAAAATATCCTACATACAATCAACTTAACTTATCACAAATAAGTAAAGACATTTTAAATTATTGGCAAGAAAAAGAAACTTTCAGTAAATCTATTTCTACTCGTGAAGGCAAAACGCCATGGGTATTTTATGAAGGTCCGCCAAGTGCAAATGGAATGCCTGGTATTCATCATGTAATGGCGCGTACTATTAAAGATATTTTTTGTCGTTATAAAACCTTACAAGGCTTTCAAGTTAAACGTAAAGCAGGTTGGGATACTCATGGTTTGCCTATTGAGCTTGGTGTTGAAAAATCATTAGGAATTACAAAAGAAGATATTGGAAATCCCAACAGCAAAAAATTTATTTCAGTTGAAGATTACAACAAAGCTTGTCGCAAGGAAGTAATGAAATATACCGACAAGTGGGAAGATGTAACAGCCAAGATGGGCTATTGGGTTGATATGAAAGACCCATATATTACTTATGATAATAAGTATATTGAAAGTGTTTGGTGGTTATTACAAAATTTAAATAACAAAAATTTATTATACAAAGGTTTTACTATTCAGCCATACTCTCCAGCTGCAGGAACAGGATTATCTTCACACGAATTAAATCAACCTGGTTGTTATAGAGATGTGAAAGATAGAACGGCAACGGTGCAGTTTAAAGTAAAGGATTCTAAATTCAACATTAAAGGTGATTTATATATTCTTGCTTGGACAACTACACCTTGGACTTTGCCTTCAAATACTGCTTTAGCTGTTGGAAAAGATATTGATTACGTGTTTGTAAAAAGCTTTAATCCGTTCAGCGGAAGTACACAAACAGTTGTATTAGCAAAAGATTTGGTTAATAAATATTTTTCCGAAAAACATACGGATTTAAAATTTGAAGATTATAAAGTTGGCGACAAAAATATTCCTTTTAAAATTGTGAATCATTGCAAAGGTTCAGATTTAGAAGGAATCTCCTATGAACAATTATTACCATTCACTCAACCAAAAGATGGCGATGCCTTTAAAGTAATTGTTGGTGACTTCGTTACCACCACAGACGGAACTGGAATTGTTCACATTGCGCCTAGTTTTGGTGCTGATGACTTTAGAGTTGCTAAACAAAACGGCATAGGTTCTTTAACTTTAGTTGATAAACGTGGACGATTTTTACCTGAAATAAAAGATGATACATTTTTGTATGGCGAAGAATATGTAAAAGAAGCGTATCATACTGATGCTGAAAAACAAGTTGAGTTTGAAAAACAAAAACAAATTTTAGAAGCAACAGGAAAAATAAAAGAATTAAAAGCTTACCTAAGTGTTGACGAACGTATTGTTTTAAAATTACAAGAAGAAGGAAAATTATTTAAAAAAGAAACCTACGAGCATAGTTATCCGCATTGTTGGAGAACTGATAAACCCGTTTTATATTACCCATTAGATTCATGGTTTATTAAATCAACGGCAGCAAAAGACCGAATGATTGAATTAAACAAAACTATTAATTGGAAACCAGAAGCAACCGGAACAGGGCGTTTTGGTAACTGGTTAGAAAACTTAAATGATTGGAATTTATCTCGTTCTCGTTTTTGGGGTATTCCAATTCCTATTTGGACTAGCGAAGATGGCTCAGAACAAATAGTAATTGGAAGTGCAGAAGAATTAAAAAAAGAAATTGATAATACAGTTTCTAAAGGCTTCATGACAGAAAATCCATTAGGTAAATTTGTTCCAGGAAACTTTACGGCAGAAAATTACGACACCTTTGATTTACATAAACCTTACGCTGATACTATTGTTTTAGAGAAAAACGGAAAAAAATTATTCCGCGAGCCGGATTTAATTGATGTATGGTTTGATTCAGGTGCTATGCCTTATGCCCAAGTACATTATCCGTTTGAGAACAAAGAATTAATTGACGATAAAAAATATTACCCGGCTGATTTTATTGCAGAAGGCGTAGATCAAACTCGTGGCTGGTTTTTTACATTACATGCTATTGCAACGATGAACTTTGATTCAGTCGCATACAAGAATGTTGTATCTAACGGACTAGTGCTTGATAAAAACGGAAACAAAATGAGTAAGCGTTTAGGTAACGCCGTTGACCCATTTGAAACTATTGAAAAATATGGTGCTGACGCCACTCGTTGGTACATGATTGCAAATGCTGCTCCATGGGATAATTTAAAATTTGATGTTGAAGGTATTATTGAAGTTCAACGTAAATTATTTGGCACGCTATACAACACATACGGATTCTTTTCGTTATACGCTAATGTAGATAATTTTTTAGTAGACTTAAACAATACGGTAAACGTTAGTAATCGTTCTGAATTAGATCGTTGGATTTTATCTAAACTAAATTCATTAGTAAAAGATGTAACAGAACAATACGAAATATTTGAACCTCATAAAGCAGCTCGTTATATTGAGGAATTTATAGATGAACATTTAAGTAATTGGTATATCCGATTATCACGTCGACGTTTTTGGAAAGGCGATATGAGTGACGATAAAAAAGCTGCTTACGAAACATTATTTGAGTGTTTAAATACTTTATCTCAATTAATGAGTCCTATAGCCCCTTTCTTTGCAGATTGGTTATATCAAAACTTAAACGATGTTTCTGGTGATATTAATTCGGTGCATTTAACAAACTACCCAAAAGTTAATTTAAGCGTTATCGATACTAGCCTAGAAAAACGTATGGAGATGGCTCAAAAGATTTCATCGATGATTTTATCTATTCGTAAAAAGGAAAATTTAAGAGTCCGTCAACCTTTGCAAAAAATCCGCATCCCAATCTTAGATAATGAATTCAGACAGCATATTCAAGCTGTTAAAGAGATCATTTTGGCAGAAGTTAATGTGAAGGAGTTAGAATTTGTAACTGAGGAAGAGGCTCACATTATTAAAAATTTGAAACTAAACTTTAAAACGTTAGGCAAAAAGTGCGGTAAACACATGAAAACTGTTCAAGCATATGCAAATGATAATGGTGTATTAATTATTGCCGGAATTGAAAAAACAGGACAATTTAAAATTAACGTGGAAGGCGAAGAAATTATTCTTGAATTGGAAGACGTAGAGATTATTCCTGTTGATATTCCGGGATGGAAAGTAGCTAATAGTGGTCAGCTAACAGTGGCACTAGATGTAACTTTGTCAGTATCATTAAAAGAAGAAGGATTGGCCAGAGAAATAGTAAATCGCATTCAAAACATGCGTAAAGACCTTGGTTTGGACGTAACAGATAAGATTTTAGTGAAAATTCAACAAAATGATGCATTAGATACTGCCATTCAAAATAATTTAAAGTATATTTGCGCCGAAACTCTGACAGCAGATTTACAAGTGGTACAAAATTTGTCCTCAGCCACCGCAAGTTCTGTTGAAGTTGACGAATTAATATCGACCCTTATTTCTATAGAAAAGTTAAATTAAATTTTAAGTAAAGAATTATGGCAAAGAAAACTGTAAAAACTGCTAAAAAAGCAACAAAGCCTGTTGTAAAAAAAGCTGCTGCGAAGGCAACTAAAAAGATTGTCAATAAAACAGCTCCTAAAAATGTTGTAAAATCTGCTCCTAAAAAAGTAAACAAACCTATCCCAAAAACAGTGGCTAAAAAAATTGCTTCAAAAAAAGTAGTAGCTAAAAAGGTAATAACTAAAAAAGTTGTTGCTAGTAAACCCGTATCTAAACCAGCCCCAAAAAAAGTGACTAAAGTTCCCGCAAAAAAAGTAGTAAAAGCAACAAAACCAGCAGCAAAACCCATAAAAGTAGCTCCTAAAAAAGTTGAGAAGAAAGTAGTTAAACCTGCATCAAAAGCGCCAGTAAAACCTTCTAAAAAAGTTGAAGTTGTAAAACCAGTTAAAACAGCCGAAAAAGCAAAAGTTGTTGGAAAACCAATTGATGCTGTAGCGAAAAAAGCAGTTAAACCTTCAAAAAAAGCAGATAAACCTTCAAAAAAAGGAAAAAAAGGGGATGATGACGAGGAAGATGACATTGCGGTTGAGGAAGAAGATGATTCTGATGTAGATGTAAAGGATGATTATGAAAAACCGGAGGATGATGATGATGCTGTTGTTGATTTAGATGAAGCCCCAGTTTTAGATTTAGAAGGAGGTGGAATACCATTAGATGATGATGATGATGATGAGATTCCAGAAAAACGTGGTCGTGGGCGTAGAAAGAAAAATGAAGGGCGATCTACAGGATCTGAATCTTATATTAGAAATAGACCCCTACATATTGATATTACAAAACCACTAATTAAAAAACCACAAGCGGCTCAGCCAAAACCTTTTTTAAATACAAAGGATGACAGAAGTCGTTATTCTGATAAAGAATTATTGGAGTTTAAAGAATTAATTATTGGTAAATTAAAAGAAGCACAAGCAGATTATGATTTGTTAAAGCAAACATTATCGAATGCGGACAATCATGGCACTGATGATACTTCGCCTTCTTTCAAATTATTAGAAGATGGATCAGATGTTTTATCTAAGGAAGAAACAGCTCAATTAGCAGTTCGCCAAGAAAAATATGTCGTAAATCTTAAAAATGCATTAATGCGTATTGAAAACAAGACTTATGGTATTTGCCGAGTTTCTGGTAAATTAATTCCAAAAGAACGTTTACGTTCGGTGCCGCATGCAACTTTAGGCATTGATGCTAAATTAAATCAATCGAACTAATTCTCTATTAATCTAACTAAAATAAAAGGTTATCTTTGTAAGATAACCTTTTGCTTTTATAGGCACTATGCTTAAAAAATATAAACTTCCAATAATAACTGTGTTAACAGTCCTATTTATTGACCAATGCATAAAATTATATATCAAGTCCAATTATCCAATTGGCGAGGTGTGTCGCATTTTTGGTGATTGGAGCAGGATTACTTTTACTGAAAATCCCGGAATGGCTTTTGGCTTGGAGTTTGGCGGTAATTACGGGAAAATTGCACTTAGTTTATTTAGAATAATTGCCGTTTTTGCTGGCGTTTTTTATATAAAAAAAATAGTCAATGAAAAAGAACACAAAGGGTTTATTATTTGCGTGTCTTTAATATTAGCTGGCGCCTTAGGAAACATTTTAGATTCAGCGTTTTATGGATTACTATTTGGAGAAAGTACCGAGTATCAAGTGGCTCAGTTTATGCCGGCAGAAGGTGGTTACACCGGATTTTTGCAGGGACATGTTGTGGACATGTTTTATTTCCCGATGTATGAGGGTAATTTTCCCAATTGGTTTCCAATTTGGAGTGGAGAACATTTCGAATTTTTCAATGCTATTTTCAACTTTGCTGATATGTCAATTTCTTTTGGTGTGGGAATTATATTAGTTTTTCAAAACAGATTATTTAAACCGAAAGTAACATCCGAAGAAACTAAAGAAGTCTTAGAAGATACAATAGTTGAGCCTACTGATTCGTAGTATAATAAAACTAAAAAAAAATCGTTTTATAAATCTTGAAACAACTAATATATATATTCTTTTTAGTGTTACTCTGCTTAAAGGGCTTCTCACAACACAAGGAGGAAGGTGGTGTAAATTTACCTAAATTTTATAAAAATAAAATGCACTTCGGTTTTGCTTTAGCTTACAATAAAACTGATTTCCGAATTCATACGATTAAAAACTCTGCCTTTCCCGATACAGTTATTGCAGATGTTAAATATGGCATAAAATCAATTTACACAAAGTCAGATCCTGGATTTGCATTAGGAATTATTTCTGATTTTAGGTTACATGAATATTTACGACTACGTTTTACACCCAATATCAGCTTTGCCTCAAGAAACTTGGAATATAAATTGCAAAACGCAAATCGTGATAGCACCAAATTCTTTAAAAAAAGTGTCGAATCAACATTTATTATTTTACCGTTAGAGATAAAATTACAATCAAAGCGTTTAGATAATTTTGGCGCATATATTATTTTGGGAGGAGGGTATACTTTAGATTTAGTTTCTAAAAAGAAAGCAGTTTCCACCGGCGGCGCAAATCAATTAGATGAAGCAATTCTTTTAAAACGTGACGATTTTTTTTATAGTGGAGGTGCTGGTGTTGATTTTTATTTGCAGTATTTTAAATTAGGGCTTGAGTTAAAAGTTTTACAAGGAACAAGAAACTTGTTGCAACGTACAAATAATATTTTCTCGAATAGTATTGAAAAAGTAAATTCAAAAATGGCCATATTTTCAATTACATTCGAGGGATAGTTAATGTATGTTTTATGCGAAAATTAGTTTTTTTGATGTCCATATCAACTCATTTGTTTTCACAAGATAAATTAGGGTATATTAGTAGCACCTATGCTGGTGTTAGCAGTATTTATACAAATCCAACTAATTTATTAAACTCAAAAATATTTGTCGATATCAATATAGTAGGCGCCAGCTTATTTGTTGAGAATAATTTGGTGTATTTTCCAAAAAAAGAATTTGCCCCTGTTTTTAAAAAATTCACAGATCCGGTACAAAATTTAAAAGAGGTGACAAAGCGTGGCTTTTTAAATTTAAAAATCGAAGGGCCCTCTGTTGGTGTTTCTTTTGATAATTTTTCATTTGGTTTCTTTGTTAATGGCAGAGTAATGCTAGCTGCTAAAGTTTCAAAAGATTTAGCAACGCTTGCAATAAAAAATTCGTCGCAAAATAATTTTATCGGTAAGTCCGTTAAAAATCAAAATGCTTTTTTTTCTGCTGGTGCGTGGGTAGAATTTGGAGTAAACGCTGCATATATGTATAGAAGAAATCACTATAGTTTTAGAAATGTTGGTGTAAATTTAAAATATTTAGTTGGCATTATTCATACAGATATTCGATTAAATGATTTAGATTATGACATCACAAATGATAATACAATAGATAATGTGCATATAAAAGCGGCCTATAAATTTAATGAGCCTAATTGGAATGCTGGCAAAGGATTCGCGGTAGATTTAGGTTGGAGTTACTCAAGAATGTTAGATCCGGTAAGTAACTATTATCCAAATAATAAAAAGGCAAACGGATGCAAACACATTGATTATAAATTTAAATTTGGAGTATCTATAACAGATTTAGGATTTATCAATTACAAAAAAAATGCTTCTGTTAAGAAAGTAGAATATGAAGATGGTGGAATTAACTTAGATAGTTCTAAAATAAATTCTGTTGAAAGTTTTGACACCGAGATTTCAAATGCGGGAAATGGCTTAAAAGTAAAAAGTAAAGATAAATTTATTGCAATTATGCCAGTTGGACTGAGTGCTCAATATGATTACAATTTTGAAAATAAATTTTATTTAAATTCAATACTAATAATTGGACCTTATATTTTTGGAAATGTAAAAAGGCCCGATATGTTAGCAACTACAATACGCTATGATCGAAAATATTTTGGAGCAGCTATTCCCTTATCTCTTTATGATTGGCGGTATCCACAATTAGGTTTTTCTTTAAGGTTTGGAACCAACTTTATTATTGGTACAGATAGAGCTGGTTTTATTTTTGGAACGCTAAGAGATACTTATGGTGCTGATATTTATTTTAATTTAAAAATTGCATTATTCAAACATTGTGGAGCCAAAAAGAGAGCTATGAAAAGCATTTACGATTGCATAAGAAAAGACAAAGGGCTTTTATTTGATTAAGTCAATTGTTATAAATTTAAATACATGAAGAATAAAAATCTTCCATTATGAAAAAGGAATTAAACTTAGCCATTGCGGCTCACATTGCCTATGATGAGCAATTATTAAAACAAGAAGTTGCGGAGCAATTATGTTTAAAATCAACCGATACTTTTTTTATTAAACCATTACGACGTAGTATTGATGCTCGTTCTAGGAACATTAAAGTTAATTTAAAATTAGCGGTATGGATTAATGAACTTGTAACCGATGAAGATTTAGGAATTCATTATAATGATGTTTCTACTTCCTCAAAAACAATTACAATTATTGGTGCTGGTCCAGCTGGCTTATATGCCGCATTGCGCTGTTTAGAAATAGGTATTAAACCGGTAGTGTTTGAACGTGGTAAAGATGTTAAGGCACGAAGAAGAGATTTGGCAGCCATTAACAAGGAACATATTGTTAACCCTGAAAGTAATTATTGTTTTGGTGAAGGTGGAGCTGGAACATACAGCGATGGAAAATTATATACGCGGTCGAGCAAGCGTGGAGATATTGAGCACATTTTAAAAACGTTTGTATATCACGGAGCCGATGATGTTATCTTAGTAGATGCTCATCCGCATATTGGAACAAATAAATTACCAAACATTATTTCTAATATGCGTGAAACCATTTTAAAACATGGTGGCGAAATTCATTTTCATTCCAAGCTAATAGATATTAATTATAGTAATGATGAAGTATCATCGGTGATAATCGAAAAACTTGTCACTTCGAGTTTGTCACTTCGAGCGGAGTCGAGAAGCGAGAAGCGAGAAGCGAGAAGCGAGAAGGAAGAAATTGAACATCGTTGTTCGCATTTAATTTTAGCTACAGGTCACTCAGCTAGAGATATTTACGAGTTATTAGATAAAAAGAAAATTACTATCGAAGCAAAACCTTTTGCTTTAGGCGTTCGTGTCGAGCATCCTCAGGAATTTATTGACAAAATACAGTACAGTTGTCATTCACATGATGAGGTAGTTTCAAAACGTGATTATTTACCAGCATCTTCTTATAGTTTGGTTCATCAGGCAAAAGGTCATGGTGTGTATTCTTTTTGTATGTGTCCAGGTGGTATCATAGCGCCATGTGCAACAGCGCAAAATGAAATTGTTACTAACGGTTGGAGTCCCTCAAAAAGAAATAATCCTTATGCTAATAGCGGCATTGTGGTTGGTTTAGAATTAATAGATTTTGAACCCTACAAAAAATATGGAGCACTAGCAGGACTGCAACTGCAAAAAGAAATTGAGCAAAAAGCTTGGCAATTGGGAGGGAAAACACAAACTGCTCCAGCGCAAAATTTACAAGATTTTATCAATAATAAAGTGAGTTCTAAATTAATTGACTGTTCTTATCAACCAGGTGCGCAATCAGTGCAAATGAATGATGTGCTAGGTAAAATGATTGGCACAACTTTACAAGAAGGTTTTAAAGCTTTTGATAAAAAAATGAGAGGTTATGTGAGTAACGAGGCAATAATTGTGGGTGTTGAATCTCGTACATCTACACCTGTGAGAATTCCAAGAGATAAGGTTACATTGCAGCATGTACAATTAAAAAACTTATATCCTTGTGCCGAAGGTGCTGGTTATGCTGGTGGCATTGTAAGTGCGGCAATGGATGGTGTGAATTGTGTAAATGCAATTGCTGCTATACTGTAGGAGGATTCAAATTATTTTTATTTTTTTCCTCCATAACTTTTCTTTGCTTTTTATAAATATAAACCCCGCCCATTAATAATGCCGCAAAAATAAATAAACCTAACATTCCCCAAACCAAACCTCCGGTAGATTTTACAATTACTAAAAAAACAACAGCTACTAAAATTATCGTAGCAAGTTCGTTAAACAAACGTAATTTAAATGAAGACACTTTAAAGATGCCAGCTTTTTGTTGCCTATAATAGGCATCACATTGCAAATGATATAATGCTAGTAAACCTACAAAAATTAGTTTAAGCCACATCCATGGAAATGATAAAATTTCAGGGTTTAAGAATATCATCCAAAATCCAAAAATAAATGTTCCAATTGCTGCCGGCCATGTTATAATAAACCACAATTTTTTTTGCATCAACATTAATTGCGCATATAATATGCTTTTTGCGGGCTCCTCTTTTTCATGGGCTTCTTTAGTATAAATAAATAATCTTACCATATAAAATAAACCGGCAAACCAACATACTACAAAAATGACGTGCAGTGCTTTTATATATAAATAGTCCATATTGTTTTTATTTGACACAAAGGTAGTATTTTTACAGTCACAAATAAATAACGATACTCATTATGAAAGGGAAAACTGCACAAGAATCGCTGACAATTAATACTGAAGTTGTACTGCCAAATGATACAAATCATATAGGGAATTTATTTGGAGGTAAGTTGTTGCAATGGATGGACATAACTTCTGCCATTGCAGCAGGCAGACACTCAAATAGGGTTGTTGTTACGGCATCTATAAATCATGTTTCTTTTGATAATCCAATTAAGCAAAATTCAGTGGTGACTTTAGAGGCAAAAGTTTCGAGAGCGTTTAATAGTAGTATGGAAGTTTTTATTGATGTGTTTGTAGAGGATAAAATTACTATGCATAAAACAAAATGCAACGAAGCTATTTTTACTTTTGTGGCTATAGATCAAAATGGTGCGCCGTTACCTGTTCCTCCTGTAATTCCTGAAACAGAAGAAGAAAAAAAGAGGTACGAGGGCGCTCTTCGTCGCCGACAGTTATCCTTATTATTAGCAGGTAGAATAAAGGCAGATGATGCTACTGAATTGAAAGCGTTATTTGTTAAAGATTAAATTTCAGCAATCTCAATGTCATTCATACATTTAAAATGACCTTTAGGACATTTTTTGTATCCTAGTTTGGAGCAAGGACGACACGATAAATTCTTAACTTCTAAAATCTGCGAGTTCTTTCCTGCAAAATAAGGCCCCATTCCGAATTCAGGAATGGTATTTCCCCAAAGCGAAATAATATCTTTTTTATACGCAGCGGCAATATGCATCAAGCCTGTATCAGATGTAATTACTTTATGCGATTGTTGTATAATAGAAGCCGATTGATTGAGATTTAGTTTACCGCACAAGTTGATAGTATTATTTTTATGTAGTTGATAAACTTGTTCTGCAATAGCTGCATCTTCTTTTCCGCCTAACAAAATTAAAGGAAGCGTACTTTTTGAGCAAATCTCATTTAATTTCTTTACGGAAATTTGTTTGGTAAAATAGGAACCACCAACCACTAACACATTATAGTGTTCATGAAATAATTGTGGTAAATAGGATGATATATTTATTTCATCTTTTTTATCAATGAAATAATCTAAGCCTTTCCCATCGTTTATAACGCCTAAATTTTTTGTTGTTTCAAAATACCTGTCAACAATATGTTTTTGAGGAAGTTTATTTGTTTTAAAATTCACAATTAAAAATTTCTCCCAATTTAATTTATTGTATGAAATTGATTTTTTTCCTAATGCTACTTTTAATTTCAGTGTTCGCGCATTGTGGTGCAGGTCAATTATATAGTCGTAATTTTCTTTTTTGAGTAGAGGAATAACTTCATAAATTGAAGTTTTAACACTATAAATTTTATCTAAGTAAATATTATTTTCAATAACAGGTAAAAAAAATTGCTTGGTAATGTAATGCAGTTCTACATCTTTGATCTGTTTTTTAATGCAGCGTAAAATAGGAGTCGTTAAAACGATATCACCAATAGAGCTAAAACGAACTACTAAAATTTTCAATCGCAAATTTATTTTGGAAGTAAGTGAAGTTCAGTAATTTTCCCCTTATTATCCATATCTTTTAACCACAATTCCTTTTCATAAAGTTTTAATATTTGCCAAGAATTTGCTGCAGGAAGTGTTCCAAGTGTTATTGATACAGGAGTTAAATTTATTTCTTTTTTATTACTTGAAAAAGACCAATTTCCATTTTCGGTATTTGTAAAATTTCCAAAGGGAGGAAGTGCTACATAATATGAAATTGAATAACTCCCACTTTTATTTATAATAACAGTATAATCTTTTAGTATATTAGAGTACTGAGCAGTCGAATCAACGTTATTTACAATAAGTTGATTTAGTTTCCATGTGTTTGAAATCCTTTCGGTTTTAGTTCTTAAACTAAACGAAGGACCTTCTGGATACTTTTTACACTGGCTGAAAAATAATATAGAAGTTGTAAAAATAAATACTAAAAATTTCTTCATGTTGATTAAATTTACTACAAAAATAACTAATTTTTCAATGTATATAGATACTCATGCGCACCTTTATTCCGAGGAATTTAATACCGATAGAGTTGACGTTATAAAAAACGCGATTTTAAAGTCGGTCACTAAATTTTATTTACCAAATGTGGATAGCAAAAGTATTTCAGGAATGCTTCAATTGGAAGAAGAATATCCGGATCATTGTTTTCCTATGATGGGTTTGCATCCCTGTTCAGTTAACGAAAGTTATTTAGCAGAATTAGCTACAATAAAGCAATGGCTTGATAAACGTAGGTTTGCTGCTATTGGTGAAATTGGAATAGATTTATATTGGGATAAAACATTTATTAAAGAGCAGCAGGTTGCTTTTCAGCAGCAAATTGATTGGGCTTTAGAATTTAATTATACCATTGTTATTCATTGCCGAAATGCTTTTGATGAAATTTTTGAAATACTATCTTCTTATAAAAAATTACCTAAAGGAATTTTCCATTGCTTTAGTGGCGATTTAGAACAAGCTCGTAAAATAGTAGCGTTCGGAAATTTTAAACTTGGAATTGGTGGTGTGGTTACCTTTAAAAATTCAGGACTTGATAAAGTGGTAGAGCAATTAAATTTGAGCGATTTGGTTTTAGAAACGGATGCTCCATATTTGGCACCAATGCCTTATCGCGGCAAACGCAACGAAAGTGCTTTTCTTCCTTTAGTTGCTCAAAAAATTGCCGATATAAAAAATATATCAATACAAGAAGTGGCTTTAATTACATCAAAAAACGCGTTAGATGTTTTTGAAAATTAAAAATTTAAATCCTATTATTAAAATATTAGTTTTTGCTAATGTATTTATAGCGTTTTCCGCATTAGCACAAGCTGCGTTAACCTATCGTCTATTTTCTATTCCACTAAATTCGGCAAATATTGCCTACTTACTTTTTATATTCCTATCTACGTACTTGCAATATAATATGCAACGTGGTTATATGATAAATAACGAAAACGTTCATTCTGAGCGTTCATTATGGCTATTGAAACATAAAAAATTACTAATGTACAGTATTGGTGCATCATTAATTGCCGTTATGTTTTTATGTAATAATTTAAGTTGGACATCTATTGGAATTATGATTGGAGCAGAGATTGTTTCTACTTTGTATTATTTAAAACCTTTTAACTTAAGGCGTCATGGTTACATTAAGCCTTTTTTAATTTCTTCGGTATGGGTTATTAGTTGCGCCTTGGTTCCACTCATTGAAAATAAATTAGTAACTGAACAAAGTATTTGGTTTGTTGCATCACAGTTTTTTTTTATATCCGTGCTGTGTTTATTGTTTGATATAAAGGATGGTGAAGGCGATTATTTAGCTGGCGTAAATACATACGTTAATAAATTTGGAATAAACATTTCTAAACTAATTTGTTTCGCATTAGTAGCTTCCAGTGTTATATGTTTTTTTCAATTCACTAATCATATTTATTTTTTAGTAACTCTCATTATCTTCATGTTGTTTGTTATAATAACTATTTTATTTACAAACGAAAAGAGAGATGCTTTATACTACTATTTATGGATTGATGGATTATTATTACTACAACCTTTATTTTTTTTGTACTCATAATAGAGGTTCAAAAAAAAGTAGAAGGCGTTTTATGCCTTCTACTTATAAATGATAATCCAATAAATCTAAAAGTTAAATTAAACGCAATTAGAAGCCAGTAATAAATATCTTACTTAACTAATTTTATTGTTTTTAATAAACCACCGTTTGCATCCGCAATGCTTAAGTAGTAAAATCCTTTCTCTAAATTACTTACGTTAATTGGTTTTTGTAAGTTCACTAATTCTCCAGTTAAAATTATTCTACCAATAGCATCTACTAATGTGTAGTTTAATAATCTACTTTCTTTTGCTGCTCTAGTAATTGATAATTCGTTTAACATTGGATTTGGAAATGCATTTAAATCATCATTTAGATTATTTTGTTTAATACTAGTTACTAATTGTGGAATAACATTTACTTGACTCATCAAAAATCCTGATGCCATTTTTTGCACACTTGATGAGTCACAATATGAATCAGTACATGTTGAGGTTCCAGAGGTTGCTGTAACAGTTAAGCAAATAACATACTGACCAGGTACAGCATATTGGTGGAAAGGATATTGTTGTGTTGATGAAGTGCCATCACCAAAACTCCATAAATAAGATAAATTTCCTGTTCCTGAAGATAAGTTATAAGCAAAATAATTCCCACTATTTAATGAATCAGCAAAAACATAAAATTGAGAATTAGCTTGGCAGCTAGTTGGGTTTGTTGTGTTTGATCCAGCACAATTAATAGTAATATATTGGTAAGCAGAATCGCACATTATTCCATTTGAATAGGTTTGTAAAAGTACAGGATAAGAACCATTCGCTAATGTTAAACTAAGATTGGAGTTTGAAGGCGGATAGCTAATATTGTTGATTGTCCAACTTGTTGTTAAGTTTGAGCCGGTAGATGTATTAATAAAATGTGTAACACAATTAGAATCGGTAAAGGTATTAAAAGAGGCGTTGCAAGAATTAGTATTTGTGGTGTTGCAAGAAATGGTAATGCTTTGGGTTACCGAATCGCAAAAGGTATTATTCGAGTACACATACAAAGCGGCATTATAAGTGCCATTCGGTAAAGAAAAGCTAGGATTTATTGCAGATGATGTCATACCATAAATGTACCAATTGTAAACTAGGTTAGAACCTGTTGAGGAATTAATAAAGTGTGTAACGCAAGCACTATCGGTATACGTTGAAAATGCAGCATTGCAACTTAATGTATTTAAATTAGTGATTGTAATAGAAGTGCATAAATTTGAAAAACAACCTGTTGTTGAGTCAGTATAATTTGCACAGATAGAATACGTTCCGTTGGACGTAAATTGAAATGTTCCTTGAGGCGAAGTTTGGTTAACAGCAGGAAAAGTAGACCAATTAATACCTCCTGCAGAAGGATTTAGAGGAGAAGATGTTACTGGATTTACTGTAGCCGTGCCATTAGCACCCATCGTAACATTTAAACTTGTAATAGTTGGACATTGGG
This sequence comes from Bacteroidia bacterium, assembly GCA_044357775.1. GTDB lineage: Bacteria > Bacteroidota > Bacteroidia > B-17B0 > Aurantibacillaceae > UBA4416. The sequence goes on from JBIKOX010000001.1 coordinate 27,288, forward strand.
AATATGCTACTACATAAATACTACTTAATAATACTATGAATAATTTTTTAGTAATTGTTGTTTTCATTTTTTGGTTTTTTATATTAATACTATTAAAGGTAGACAAATAAATGAGAAATAAATTCTTTTAACTCAAATTTTAAAAATCTCTATAAAAATTATGGACGCTTGTTTTAATACCAAAATATATATACGGAGATTGCAATTCATAGCCCATATCATCGTTTATACTTCGCTGAATATAGCCCAATTCTAGGCGCAAATTTAACTGAGGTAAAATATAGTAGGTGAATTTTATATCACTTTGCATTAATGATTTTTTATTACCCTGTGTTGTTTTATGGCCATATTCGTATGGGCGCGTGGTATAGCTAACAAATATATTTTGTCCTAAATTAGAGTTCATGGTATCCATGCCGATAGTTGCTGACAGACCTTGAAAACTTAACATCCAACGATTTGCTCTGTAACTCACAAAACCTAAATATTCTTTAAAATTTGCACCCAAAGGATGAGCCAACGCTTGTCCGTAATTTGAATAATTTTGTTGCACACTTCCATGCGTATAAGTATAAGGTCGCACTTGATTGAACTCCGCTTGTATTGTCAGTCCCTTAATATTAAATGCATTCATATACTTTCCTCCAAACTGCCAACCTTGCTTATTAGCCCACCAACCTTTTCTGGCTCTTATTTCTTTTAAAAAAAATTCGTCAGCAACAGCTTGGACATATAATTTTAAACAGCCAAACAATTTTCCAGTAGCATTTAATCCCATCATCGAATTGTCGGCAGATCCAACCGAATACTCTTGAGGTCTGTAAAATACAATTGGGTTTAAATAATTAACGTCAAATGTTCTCGTACGATTAGTATCAGAGCCCTGCCAAACAACATTTTCAAAAAAAGATATATTAAATTCTTTAAGTGCATTGAAACTTAAATAATGAAAAGTACCGTACTTGTTTTGTAAACTTTTTTTGGAACCATCATATTGTGAAAAATCTTGCATCCATGAATACCATACATTATACTGTATTCTCCAAATGTTAGCGTTAATTCCAAAATAAGGATTATTATTAGAAAAATCGGACAATAACAATGAACGATAACCATCACCGATAAAATGTTTGTCTTTACCTAATTGAAAATTAAATGTTTTATTAGGACTATAAGAAATATAACCCGTTAAATTAGAAAAACTATAACTACCATCTTTATTTTTAAACGCTCTTCCAAGTCCAGGAATTAATGCTGTAGTTTGAATAGTTGTATCCGTAAAACCTGGATAACTAACTCTACCTCCAATAGCTGTTGCTGCAAAAGTAAAATTATTATTAATATTCAATTTAACATGAGCACCTCCAAATGTTTCCGCTACAAATTTTGAAGCTAATAGATCGTTGCCAATTTGTAAATCAATTAGTGGTAAAAATTGGATTGCATATTTATGGCGTTTATTTGGATTATCATGAATTGTTTTACTTAAAAAAAAGTTCTTTATTGGATAATGTAAAAAACCAACGGCAGTGTCCGAAAAATTATCTAAAGTTGATGATATGTAAGGCTTGAAAGAAGAGTGAAATTCGAGGCTTGGATTTTTTACATCTAATAAATCAATAGTTTGTTGAACTTCTTGATTGATAAAAATATTTTGTGATTGAGGATTGTTTTGAGAAAAAATAGATGTGACTAAAAAACAAAGTGAAATACTTACACCACGAAATAAAAAAGTTAAATATGTTTTTTTAAGCAAATTCAAAATTATTTTATACTACTTTTTTCCTTTTGCGCCGCTTTATAATAAAATTGTATTATTAAAATAAATAAACCACAGCATCCTAAGAGCGCTATCAATGATAAACTTGGATTTAAAAAATAGCTGAATAACGAAACACCAACGGTAACTAAACTAAATGCATAGATAATTATTACTGTTTTTGTATGCGAATAGCCGCAATCTAGTAGACGATGGTGCAAGTGATTTCTATCGGCAGCAAATGGTGACTGACCTTTAATAGCGCGAATTACAAAAATCCTCAATGTGTCTGTTAAAGGGTAACTTAAAGCTGCAATTACAAGAATTGGGTTAGAAATATGTATCCAGAAATCATTAATACGGGTTACTGGATATTCAATTAATTTAATACTTAAAACACAAATAAACATTCCTATAATTAATGAACCACTGTCTCCCATAAATATTTTTGCTGGCGAAAAATTAAATATCAAAAATCCAAGTAAAGCACCTGCTAAAGAAAAAGAAAGGGATGCCAATGTATATTCATTTGCAAAAATAAACCAAGTTCCAAAAACAGAGGCAGCTATTAAACCAACTCCTGCAGCTAGACCATCAATACCGTCAATTAAGTTCATGGCATTTACAACTACAATGTATGTAAATAGCGATAAAAAAATACTTCCCCACTGCGGAATTTCATCTACACCAAATACACCGTGCAAGCCAGTGATTCTTATATCTCCCATTAAAATCAAAATTAATCCAACTAATATATTAGCAAATAGTTTTTTTACGGGCGCTGTTCCAATAATGTCATCTTTTACACCAACAAAAAATAAAACTAAACTTGTTGCCACCAATATTTTAAACTCTTTTACCGATTCGTAAATCTGATCGTATTCATGCAAGTCATCAATGTTATACCACAGTGAAAAAGAAAACAAGGTAGCTGCATAAATAATTATTCCGCCAATTGTTGGAATGGCTCTTTTATGAATCTTCCTATCTTCAGTAGGCAAATCAATTAATCGTTTTAAAACAGCAACTTTAATAAGTGATGGTGTAGAATATAAAACAACTACAAACGAAGTAATAAAAACTAAAATTAAAATAGCCATTGTTTATTATTTAAAAATCGTAATACGAATTATATAAGTTTGACTTTACACTAATCGTATAAAAAGTTGTTTTGTTATTTGATTCATTAAATCCTAAAAAATCCTGAAATCTATAATTATACCCTAAAGATACATTAAAATTATAAGCCGTATTAATAGTGTAACCGATTTGAACTTTTGAAATTGAGTTGTTATAAAACGATGATTTGTTTAACGTAAACCACTGTAAATTTAATTTAGCATTTAAAAAAGCTCTGCGGTACTTGTAGTCACCTAATAAAATTAGCTCTTTTCCATAGCCAGGTGTATAGGCTAAATTTTGATTGTAATGAGAAAAGCTTTGGTTGCTATATGCTGCAAACGGACTATTATAAGAGCCTTCGGTAACATCATTATATTCAATTTGAAGCATTAAATTTTTCAAATTAAATGCATCAAAATATTTAGCTCCTAACTGATATCCAAAACTGTTTCGTAATTTAAATGTATTACTAAAATCATCTCCCATAAATTGACTGTAAACCGATATTTTATTGGAAATTTTTAAATTTGCTGTTGCACCAACAACTATATTATTTTTATTATTTAAACCATAAAATCCTAAATTGGAAAAAATAACTGGATTAAAATATTGCCAATCTAATTGATGCCTGTTCATACTATCTGCTGCATTCCACACCATTCCTTGAAATAAGCCAACATTAAAGCGCTTATTTACATTATAACTTAAATATTGAAAAGATGCTGCCTTTTTTTGAAATAAAGGTTCTGTATTTTTTGGTGTAACAGCTCCTCCGGTAGTTAAATTCATTAGTACAGCATAAATAGTAGTGTATTGCAATTTTCCCTTTAACCATTCAGATGTAATTCTGATGTAAGGATAATTAAACGCATTGTCGCTCAGTAATAATGAGCGGTAGCCGTTTCCGATTTTTTGTTTACCATGTCCTACTTGAATATTTAATTTTTTAATCGGCTGATATGAAATAAATCCTGAAGAAAACGCATAATCATAACCTGTTTTTTTAAATACTTTATAACGACCTTGTCCGGGAACAACATTTATTTGATTATTTAAATTAGAAATATAATGAGGAAATTGACTTTGATTTTCGGAAAATAGTGTTTCAAAATAAAAATCTTTGCCTATGCTTCCACTAGCAATAAAACCTCTGGTGTTTGTTGAAATTCGTTGCGATTTTGTGGTATCATATTCTGCTTTTCCTAATTCAATGTTTAGCAAAGGGTCTACTTTGAATTCGTATTTGCCCATTTTAGATTTTATATGAATTAAATGATCAAAAAAAACTTTGTCTAAAAATGGATCATCAGATATGTACTTAAATAGTCGGTGAGTATCGCCTACAAACTCATATTTTTTATTAAAAAAAGGAATGTAAGGCTGTATGCTAGAATGTATTTGTTCGCTATCTATCCTTGCAAGTTGCCTTTGAGAAAGTGTACTAAAAAAATAATCGTTTGGTAAATTATAGAACTGAGCTTTTAAAGAAAATGTTGTAAGTAGTAAGATACAAGTATTAAGATGTTTAAATCTGTATAATTGAATTTTTATTTTATATAAAATGATCACTTATAGTTCAGTCTTTTATCTTAATACCGTTTGCTTAATAACAAACTTACCAAGTTTTAACGCCTTCTTTATTTTTAAAATCTTCGTAAACTTGTTTAATACCTTCGGGCAATTCTATTTTGTGTTTCCAGCCTAACGAATGCAAATAAGACACATCCATTAATTTACGGGGCGTTCCATCTGGCTTTGATAAATCATGGGTTATTTCTCCTTTAAAACCAACAATGTTTTTTATCAAAAGCGCTAAATCCTTAATTGTTAAATCTTTTCCCGAACCAATATTTACAAATTGTTCCCCATTATAATTATTCATTAAAAAAACGCAAGCATCCCCTAAATCATCTGCGTGTAAAAACTCTCGCATAGGCAATCCAGTGCCCCACATTTCAACAGATGGTAAATTGCTTTCCTTTGCATCATGAAACTTTCTAATTAATGCTGGCAATACATGTGAGTTGTTTAAATTATAACTATCGTTTGGTCCATACATATTTGTGGGCATAACCGAAATAAAATTGCATCCGTATTGACGCTTATAGCTCTCGCACATTTTTATACCTGCTATTTTAGCAATAGCATACGGCTCGTTTGTTTCTTCTAATAAACCTGTTAGCAAATATTCTTCCTTTAATGGTTGAGGTGCTAGCTTAGGATAAATGCATGAACTTCCTAAAAACAGTAGTTTTTTTACACCATTTAAATATGAATTATGAATAACATTATTTTGAATCATTAAATTTTCATAAATAAAATCAGCTCTAAAAACATTATTTGCTTGTATGCCCCCAACTTTAGCTGCTGCTAAAAAAACATAATCAGGTTTTTCTTCAACAAAAAAATCACTAACGGCTTGCGAGTTACGTAAATCTAATTCTTTAGATGTTCGGGTTACAAAATTTGTAAACCCTTTGCTTTGTAAATTACGCATAATGGCAGAGCCAACCATGCCGCGGTGGCCTGCAATATATATTTTGGAATTATTGTTCATTACTGTTTTGTAAAATTTCTGTTATTTGAAAATGAAGTTCAGGGATATCATCTTGTATTACTTCCCAAACAATATCATAATCAGTGCCTTCATAATCGTGAATTAATCTATTACGAAGGCCCGCCATGTTTATCCACTCAATTTGAGAATGTTTTAATTTAAAATCGGAGTCGATTTTTTTTTATTCTTATACAACAATTTCTAAAGCTCGTACTACTGCTCTTTTTAATATTTCATCTTTGTGAAACGACTCTATAGTGCAGTTTTTGCAGGCATTAATAATAAAAGCAGATTCTCTTTCAATATGCCTTATTAACTCAATCGATGACTTGTACATATTTAATATCTTTTAAAATTGAGCTGTAAATAAATGGCGAGAGGGACTCTTTTGTTACCATGTCGAAATTTTCTCCGAAATGCTCTTCTAAATAAATCGCAATCTTCATGAAATTTTTAAAATTTTTATATCCTTCTTCAAACTCAATTAAAAAATCTAAATCACTATTTTCGTTTTGGGTTCCTCTAGCAACTGAACCAAATAAACCAATACGAGCCAAGTGAAAGTTTTTTAGAACTTGCTTGTCTGTATTTAATGTGTTTATTATTGAATCTGCTGTTACCATGTAATTTTTACTCTTTATAATTTAATATTTTATGCCCACCATCTAGCAAATATTTGTCTCGTTTAAATAACTCAACATCTGCCGCAACCATTTCTTTACACAATTCAGCAACAGTATAAGTAGGCGTCCAACCCATTTTAACTTTTGCTTTAGTGGCATCACCAACTAATAATTCAACTTCAGCGGGGCGATAATAATTTGGATCAATTTCAACAAGAACTTTTCCTGTTGCAACATCAATTCCTTTTTCGTTTTCTGCTTTACCTTCCCATTTTATAGTTATGCCAACTTCTGCAAACGACATATTAATAAATTCACGCACAGTAATTTTTATTCCTGTTGCTAAAACAAAGTCATCTGGCTCGTCTTGTTGTAACATTCGCCACATGCCTTCCACATAATCCTTGGCATGACCCCAATCTCTTTCAGAATCAATATTCCCCATAAACAGTTTATCCTGCAAACCCAAACTAATTTTTGCCACTGCACGTGTTATTTTACGAGTAACAAATGTTTCTCCACGTAAAGGACTTTCATGATTAAATAAAATGCCATTACATGCAAACATTCCGTATGCTTCACGATAATTTTTAGTAATCCAAAAAGCATATAATTTTGCAACACCATAAGGACTGCGAGGATAAAACGGAGTGGTTTCTTTTTGAGGAATTTCTTGAACTAAGCCATACAACTCAGAAGTTGATGCTTGATAAAAACGTGTTTTCTTTTCTAAACCTAAAATACGAATAGCTTCTAAAATTCTTAATGTTCCTATACCGTCTGCATTAGCTGTATATTCCGGCGTATCAAAACTTACTTTTACATGCGACATCGCAGCCAAATTATAAATTTCATCAGGTTGTACTTCCTGAATAATACGGATTAAGTTAGTACTATCAGTTAAATCGCCATGGTGCAATTTAAATTTTATTTTATTTTCGTGCTGGTCTTGATATAGATGATCAATTCTATCGGTATTAAATAAAGAACTTCTTCTTTTTACACCATGCACTGTATATCCTTTGCTTAATAGTAATTCAGATAGGTAAGCTCCGTCTTGTCCAGTTACGCCCGTAATTAATGCTACTTTACTCATATTTTATTTATAGAGTAGCAATATTACGAAAATTTAACTGAAAAATTAAGTGATTTTTAAGAGTTAATGTATTTGTTAAATGAAGTTTTTTAATAGCTTTGCTCATCTAAAAAACAACATAAATGAAAACGACTTTTGGAAAACAAAACTATCAAATCTTTATTGCAGGTATTGTATTAATCATTTTGGGTTATTTATTAATGATTGGTGGTGGTAGTGAAGATCCTAATGTATTTAATCCAGCAATATTTGATACACAGCGTATTACTATTGCTCCTATGGTTTGTTTAATTGGTTTTGTGACAATTATCGTTGCTATTATGTGGCGACCAAAAACCAAAAACGAAGAGGCTTAATTCTTCTTTTTACTTTTTTCCTATGACTTATTTTCAAGCATTTATTATTGCTATTATTGAAGGCTTAACCGAGTTTTTGCCAATATCATCTACTGGTCATATGATTTTGGCTTCGTCTTTAATGAAAATTCAAAATCATCAATTTGCTGAAACCTTTGAAATTGTTATTCAATTAGGTGCAATTTTAGCTGTTCTACTTTTATACATAAAGCGTTTTTTTGTTGGAATTAATATCTATTTAAAATTATTCGTAGCTTTTTTGCCTACAGGTGTTATTGGCTTATTGGCTTATAAAACTATCAAGTTGTATTTATTTAATCCTTATGTTGTTAGTGTATCATTAATAGTTGGCGGACTAGTTTTAATTTTTTTAGATAAATGGAGTTCTAAAAAAGAATCAGAATACAAAGAAGTAGAGGATATTAGTTACACTAATGCTGCTAAAATTGGTTTGTTTCAATGTATTTCAATGATTCCCGGTGTTTCAAGATCAGCAGCTACAATTTTTGGTGGAATTTTTTCCGGTTTTAATCGTCAGCAAGCTGCTGAGTTTTCTTTTTTATTAGCAATCCCAACTATGTTTGCAGCATCCGGTTACGACTTATTAAAAGAAAGAGATAACATTCATAGCAATGATATTACTATTCTGTTTTTTGGAGCAATGATTGCTTTTGTTGTAGCTTTTTTTGCGGTTAAAGCTTTTGTAAGCTTTTTAAATAAATATGGCTTTAAACATTTTGGGTATTATCGCATTATACTTGGTGTACTTTTTTTAATTTACGCTTTAAGTTCCGGACTTGAACTTACTGCCTAAATCAGAATTTGTAGGAGCCGTATTAATTTGATTTGTTTAAACGGCTATCTAATAAACAAACTCGTAAACTTCAGGTGGAATTTGATATGAACTATTTTCGGAGTAGTATGCTTTCAGTTGATTATTAAATTTTTTGACATAATTTCCATAATTTTTCTTCAAAGAATAGCCTTTTTGAAAATATGGAAATGGTTTATGTAATTCAATAAAATATCTATTTTTAACTACAATCGCTACTTCCTTAACAGGCGCGCCTCTTTCCGTTGCATTATTAGCTTTTTTTTCAGTAACGAATCCCAAAGATGATTCAGTAATAAATCCTTGCTCAGCAACTAAATAAAATTTAGCACTGCATACTATAGTTGGGTTTATTGTCAAATTTGAATCTACAAAAATTTGATTTAATTTCTGCTTTTGAACTGAATCTGAAAATTCAGATAAAAAAAAGTAAACAGGGCAAAAGTTGAATTCTTTCGAGTACGCTCTGACAATACTTTTATTTCTCAATTGAGTTTCTCTTTCAACTTGCGTTGCTAAATCAATATTGCCCGCAGCCTTTAATTTAGAAATAGTATTATTATTGGTTTTTAATCGTATTAATAAAGCGCCACCATTTTTTAATCGATTAATTTGAGCTTTAGCTACTTTAAATCTTAATTCATTAAAATTTTTATAGGATGAATCATTTTTATAATCTGTAATTCTAGTTGGTCTGGGGCCTTCTTTATCTTGAGCATTAAGAATAAAAGGAACAAACAATGTTATTACAAAAAATAGCTTATTTAATTTCGGAGCCATTATTAAAGTTTGATTTTGTAGAAGAAATAAAACTTAATTCACCTTTACTATTAGAAGCCATTAAAATCATTCCTTGACTTTCGATACCTTTAATTTTTCTGGGAGCTAAGTTTACTAAAATACTTACCTGTTGTCCAATTATATCTTCTGGTTTATACCATTCGGCAATTCCACTAACAACGGTGCGGATATCAATTCCAGTATCTATTTTTAATTTTAGTAGTTTGTCAGTTTTTGGCACTCGTTCAGCTTCTAAAATTGTTCCTGTTCTAATGTCCATTTTACTAAAATCATCAAAGCTAGTTTCTGGTTTTGCCGGAGGAATGATTGTTACAACATTTTCCTTTTTACTTTCAGCTAATTTATTAATTTGAAATTCAATTTCAGAATCTTCAATTTTAGCAAATAGTAATTCATCTTTATTAATTAAATGTCCCGCAGCCATATTGCTAGTTTGCTTTGCGGCATGCCATTTTAATATTGGCATATTTAACATAGCAAATAATTTATTGGAAGTAAAAGGAATAAACGGTTCACTAACAATGGCTAAATTACAGGTGATCTGTAAAGCAATGTTCATGATTGTTTGGACTCTTTTTTCGTCAATCTTAATTAATTTCCAAGGTTCTGTTTCCGCTAAATATTTATTTCCTAAACGCGCTAAATTCATCATTTCTGAAAGCGCTTCTCTGAACTTAAAGTTTTCTATGGCTGCTGAAATTTTAACTGGGAACGCTGCTAGCTGCTCTAAAATCAATAAATCTTCTTTAGTATAGGTTTCAGCTGAAGGTACCGCTCCGTTATAATATTTGTGAGTCAGCACCAAAGTTCGGTTTACAAAATTACCAAAGATGGCAACTAGTTCACTATTGTTTTTTGTCTGAAAATCTGCCCATGTAAAATCGTTGTCCTTTGTTTCAGGAGCGTTTGAGCATAAAGTATAACGCAATACGTCTTGTTTATCTTTAAAATCAATTAAGTATTCGTGCAACCAAACTGCCCAGTTGCGTGATGTAGAAATTTTATCTCCTTCTAAATTTAAAAACTCATTGGCAGGAACATTATCTGCTAAAATAAAATCGCCATGTTCCATTAACATTGCCGGAAAAATAATGCAGTGAAATACAATATTATCTTTCCCAATAAAATGAATTAAACGCGTTTCTTTATCTTTCCAATATAATTCCCAATCATGAGGTCTTAATTCTTTAGTAGCTGAAATATATCCAATAGGAGCATCAAACCAAACATATAAAACTTTACCGTCCGCATCTTTTACAGGAACAGGAACGCCCCAATCTAAATCACGCGTCATGGCTCTTGGCTGCAAACCATCACCGCTATCTAACCAACTTTTACACTGACCATAAACATTTGCTTTCCACTCTTTATGCAGATCTAAGTATGCTTGTATTTTTGGCTGTAATTTATCTAATGGCAAAAACCAGTTTTTAGTTTCCTTTAAAATAGGCTTGCTGCCACTTAAGGTTGATTTTGCATCAATCAATTCAGTAGCATTTAAAGTGCTGCCACATTTTTCGCATTGGTCTCCGTACGCATTTGGATTACCGCATTTAGGACAAGTGCCAGTAATATAACGGTCTGCTAAAAATTGTTTAGCTTCATCATCATAGTATTGTTCTGTAATTTCTTCAGTAAAAACACCCTTATCGTATAGTACTTTAAAGAAATCAGAAGCTGTTTCGTGATGAATTTTACTAGAGGTTCGTGAGTACACATCAAATGAAATTCCAAATTCTTTAAAAGAATCACCCATCATTTTATGATATTTATCTACAACATCCTGAGGAGAGATCCCTTCTTTTTTTGCTTTAATTGTAATAGGAACACCATGTTCATCGCTTCCGCAAATAAATATAACATCTTCACCTTTGCTTCTTTTGTATCTAACAAAAATATCAGATGGTAAATAACAGCCAGCTAAGTGTCCAATATGAACAGGGCCGTTAGCGTATGGTAAAGCTGAAGTAACAAGTGTACGTTTATAAGTAGTTGACATCGTGTTTATTATATAACTAAAATGTGGTAAAATTGTGTAAAGATAACATTTAACTTTATTCATTAAAAATCAAAATCCGATGGCGGCAAACGACAAAGAAATTTGGAAACCAGTTACTTACATTAAAGGACCTACAACAAAAAAGTATATCGTGTCTAATTTGGGGCGTTTAGCTTCTTATGATGCTAACATCAATGATAAGTATATTTTAAAATTGCATTTAAATGGCGGTTTTCCAATGTCTACAGTTCATATTAATGGGAAATCAAAAGCATTATTTGCGCATCATGCTTTAGGGCATTCGTTTATGAAAAAAACGAGTCCAAAACAAGTTTCTATTATTCACTTAGATTATAATAAAGCTAATAATGATTTATCTAATTTAAAATGGGTCACTAAAAAAGAACAAATTGAGCATAGTAAAAAAAGCCCATTTGTTCTTCAGGCAGCAGCCCGAAAAGTTTACAAGGGAGCAACAGCTCGTAAATTAGACGAAAAAAAGGTAATTGCTCTTAAAAAAGAGATGTGGAATCCTAAACGTAAATCCACATTTAAGCAATTAGCAACAAAATATGGTATTGCAGAAATGAATTTATACCGTATTAAAAATGGAGAAATGTGGTTTCATGTTCATGTTGAAGGCGAACCAATTTTCCCTAAATATAAAGAACAATTAAAAAATATTGAATTTCATAATAAAGTTGAAGCTAAAGAATTAGCGGTTATTAATAAGAAAAAGGTTGCTAAAGCCGCTAAGTTGAAAGCAAGCGCCGAAAAAAAGAAAAAACGCGAAGCTGAAAAGAAAGCAAGACAAGAAAAATTAATTAAAAAACGCAAGCAAAAAGCTATTGAACGAATTGCTATTGAAAAAAGAAAAATAGTAAGAGCTGCTGTTGCTAAAAAAGCGAAAGAAGAAAAAGCGAAACGCACATCGGCTTTTGCGAAACTAACCGCCGCCAGACTTATTGCTGCTAAAAAAGCAAAAGACCTAAAAGAGAAAAAAACGATTGCTTCAGCAAAACCTAAAAAAAGTAGTTCTGAAAAAAAGGATAAAAAGAAAGTTGCTTCTAAACCTAATAAAGAGAAGAAAAGAAAAAAGGACAAAAAGAAAAATAAAAAATAGTATGATTTTACCTTCTTATTTAAAAAAAGGAGATACCATTGCAATTATTGCAACAGCGCGTAAAGTAAGCAAAGAGGAAATACAGCCAGCCGTAGCTTTTTTTGAAAGCTACGGCCTTTCTGTTATATTAGGTAATAATTTATTTGAATCTAACAATCAATACGCGGGTAATGATCTTCAAAGAACTGAAGATTTGCAATGGGCTTTAAATGATAAAAATATTAAAGCGATTATCATTGCTCGTGGAGGATACGGAAGTGTTAGGCTAATAGAAAGTATTGATTTTACAGAATTTATTAAAAATCCGAAATGGTTAGTTGGTTATAGCGATGTTACTGTTTTACATAATGCTATTCATAACATTGGAGTTGCAACATTGCATGCTACCATGCCATTAAATTTTTCAAAAAATTCAGAAGCCACAAAAAGTATGATCGATGCCTTGTTTGGCAATTTAAAAGAAATACAAACTGAAGAAAACTACTCTAATATTTCTGGTATAGCTAAAGGACAATTGATTGGAGGTAATTTGTCATTATTATATTCATTATCAGGAACACCATTTGATATTGATACAACCGATAAAATTTTATTTATAGAAGATTTAGATGAATATCTGTATCATATTGATAGAATGATGATGCAGTTAAAATTATCTGGCAAACTAAAAAAATTGAAAGGACTTATTGTTGGTGGAATGACTGATATGAAAGATAATCCCATTCCGTTTGGTAAATTCCCTGAAGATATAATTTTAGATGCGGTTAAACAATATAATTATCCAGTTTGCTTTGATTTTTCTGCCGGACATATTGATAAAAACTTGGCTTTATATTTTGGTAAACAAGTTGAATTGAATGTACATGATGATGGAGCAACTTTAAAATTTTTATAAAATGTTTTGTAAAACAACAGATAATTTAAATATCTACTTCGAAATACAAGGTAACGAAAATGCTAAAGAAACGTTAGTGTTTTTAAACGGACTTTCTCAATCTACTGTTTCATGGATTTTAACAACGCCTCAATTTAAAAATGATTATAGAATTATATTGATTGATTTTATATTTCAAGGACAAAGTGATAAAGTAGGGGAGAGCAGAAATTTTGACACACATGCGCGCGATGTAATTAGTGTTTTGGATTTTTTGAAGATTGATCAGGTAATTGTAATTGGATTATCCTACGGAAGTTTAGTAGCACAAAATATAGCTGTTAAGCATGGCAATCGCATTTCTAAATTAATATTGATGTCAACATTTGCTCATAAAACTCCTTATTACGAAGCGATTGAGCTATCTTGGTGGCGTGCACTAGAGTTTGGCGGCTATGGTTTGATGTTGGATATTATGCTGCCAAATGTTTTAGGCGAAGCCTATTTTAAAAATCCATTAATTCCAATTGACTTGATGAAGCAAGTTCGTCAAGAAGCAAACGAAGATAAAAATGCCTTATTTAAATTAATGCAAGCAACTAAAGAACGGTCTGATTACCGTTCTGAATTAAAAAAAATAACGAATCCAACAATAGTTATCCAAGGCGAAAAGGACACTTTATTTCCCGTACATATGGCACAGGAAGTGGTTGATTCAATTACTAATTCTAAACTGGTAGTTATTCCTTTTGCCGGGCATACGCTTAATTTAGAAGCGATACCAAAGATGAACCATGCTATTTTAAATTTTATTAACGCGTAGTTATTTTTTTAATCAGAGCGAAATCGAAGATTTACTTGAAGAAATTAACCATATAGGAACATAAAAAATATAGTTAATTATTGAAGCCTTGTTTGAAAACTCATAGCATAGAAGATTTTCTTCAATTTACTATGTTTGCTAAAAGGCATGCTGCTTTAGATAATACTGTATTTTAGCTAATCAAAACCGATGTATCTATGTGGTTTAAAATAGTGGACAAATCCACATATTATTTCTATTTTTGAACTTCAATTAAGATAATGAAAACAAATTTTATAGAAGAATTAAAATGGCGTGGCATATTGAATGATGTAATGCCAGGAACTGAAGATTTATTGAATAAAGAAGTTGTTACAGGTTATATAGGTTTTGATCCAACCGCTGATAGTTTACATGTTGGAAGTTTAGCGCAAATTATGACGCTATTGCGTTTTCAATTAGCTGGACATAAGCCATTAGCTTTGGTTGGTGGCGCTACAGGTATGGTTGGCGATCCAAGCGGAAAATCTGCAGAACGAAATTTATTAGACGCAACTACTTTAGATAAAAACGTTGAAGGAATAAAAAAACAACTAAGTCAGTTTTTAGATTTTAATTGTGGAGATAATAGTGCAGAACTGGTAAACAATTATGATTGGTTTAAAAATTATTCCTTTTTAGATTTTATACGTGATGCCGGAAAACATATTACCGTAAATTATATGATGGCCAAAGATTCTGTAAAAAATAGAATTAATGGTGATACAGGAATGTCTTTTACGGAATTTAGTTACCAGTTAATTCAAGGTTACGATTTTTACTATTTATGGAAAGAACGTAATTGCAAAATTCAAATGGGTGGTTCTGATCAATGGGGAAATATTACTACCGGAACAGAATTTATTCGCCGTAAGGCAAGCGGAGAAGCATTTGCATTAACCACTCAATTAATTAAAAAATCAGACGGAACTAAATTTGGAAAATCAGAAGGTGGAAATATTTGGTTAGATAGAGATAAAACCTCACCCTATAAATTTTATCAGTTTTGGTTAAACGTAAGCGATGATGATGCCAAATCATATGTGAGATTTTTTACATTACTTTCTAAATCAGATATAGAAGAGTTAGAAGTTAAACATGCAGCAGCACCTCATGAAAGACACATACAAAAAACGTTAGCAAAAGAAATCACAACTAGAGTTCACAGCGAATCTGATTATTTACAAGCTATTGAAACGGCTGAATTTTTATTTAAATCAAAAACAGAAGATGTAAGTAACCTATATGCAGATGCTTTTGAAAAAATGTTGGGCGGCATTGATACATTTGAAGTAAACAAAGCAGATGTGGCTAACGGAATTAATGTAGTTGATTTATTAGTAGATAAAGCGCCCGTATTTCCAAGTAAGACAGAAGCTCGTAAAATGATTTCAGGAAATGCAATTAGTATTAATAAAACTAAAATAGCAGATGTAAATGCTGTTTTAAATTTGGATTCATTTAACAGCGGCAAATATTTATTAGTAAGTAAAGGCAAAAAAGAAAATTATTTAATTAAGTTAGTTTAAAAAACTCTGCGCTCTTTGCGCAAGATCTCCGCGTCTTTGCGGTTAAATTTAGTAGCACAATGATAAAAGATATCGTTTTTCCAGAAGTATATGACATCGCCATTGCTATTGTGCAAGAGCATGAAGGACTTGATGAGTACAATGCTTATGTTTTTAATTTTCAGGAAGAAAGTATAAAAAATGTTTTAATAACATCAACAGGTTATGGTGTAATTAATGATGTAAAGAAAAAAACAAGTACGTTACGTCATTATTTCGAGGAAATTGAAACGTTAGATTATAAATTAATTGAACCAGTTTCTAAAGAGGTATTTGGAATAAGTAATGAGTATTGGATTAGTTTTACTGCAAACGGTCAATTATTTGATAAGCAATATGTTTTTTTACCGGAGTCAATTATCGAAGCTAATTTTCAAATGATTCCGTTTATTTATAAAAAAGGCGTGATTATTAAATGATACTGAAAATAATTACAAAGCAGGATTGTAAAAAAATCACTTTAATTTAATTTTTTATCAAAATGTCCTCAAAAATTTAATTCACTTTTAATTGAATTCGTTTTTGCTTACATTTGAAGATTAGTATTATTTTTAAATTTTCTTGCTACCTATTGCAGTTTAAATTTTAGGTAGCTTTAAAAAACTTTGATAATTAAAAACCACAAGTAATTACAAATGAAAACAGTAGAATTTAGAGAAGCGCTTCGCGAAGCAATGAATGAAGAGATGCGTCGTGATGAAACCATTTTTTTAATGGGTGAAGAGGTTGCTGAATATAATGGAGCATACAAAGTAAGTAAAGGAATGCTAGCAGAGTTTGGTCCAAAAAGAATTATAGATACGCCAATTGCAGAACTTGGATTTGCAGGTATTGGGGTGGGTGCAGCGGTTAATGGGTTGCGTCCAATTATTGAGTTTATGACATTCAACTTTTCATTAGTTGCCATCGATCAAATTATTAATGCTGCCGCTAAATTTTTAAGCATGAGTGGCGGACAATATAATTGCCCTATTGTATTTAGAGGGCCAACTGCAAGTGCTGGTATGTTAAGCTCTCAGCATTCGCAAGCATTTGAAAATTGGTTTGCTAACTGCCCTGGATTGAAAGTAATTGTGCCATCTAACGGATATGACGCTAAAGGCCTTTTAAAATCCGCTATACGAGATAATGATCCTGTAATTTTTATGGAAAGTGAGCAAATGTATGGTGATAAGTGTGAAATTCCTGACGGCGAATATATTATTCCTATTGGTGTAGCAGACATTAAAAAAGAAGGTACAGATGTTACTATTGTTTCTTTCGGAAAAATTATGAAAGTGGCATTAGCTGCTGCTGCAGAGTTAGAAAAAGAAGGAATTAACGCAGAGGTTATTGATTTAAGAACTGT
>JBIKOX010000228.1:0-4404 GCA_044357775.1 Bacteroidia bacterium
ATCAACTATTTAAAAAACGATTACATAATTTTCTTAATGAAAGTTAAATTAGCAAAGCAACTAAGGATCTGTATTAACAATAAAAAATGTTAATATAATATTTAAAAACAAACTAATCTGAATTGTCGTAATTATGACAAAAGAATGCATTAACTTTATCATATTTAATACAAAAATTGAAAGATAATAATTCCCAAAATAATAATACCTCTAATGCTATTGCCAACCAGGCATTGCAAAAAAAAGTGAAGGTGCTTCGCTAGAACCTCCAAAGAAATATTCCATTTCTTCCATTTTAAATCCACCTGCTCAAAGAGTAGAGAATGAAGAATTAATAGAGCAAGCATTGAGTGAAAGCCCTAAAAATAATGCAGAACAGAGTGAAACAGCCAAGGCAAATTTTGGTAAACTGAGAGGCAAAGTAATTGGCAACACCAAAAGAGTTGCAAGAGATGTGGCTAAAGCAGGAGTGTCTCCTGAAATGATGGAAGAAGCTGAAAAACAAACTAGAATAAAGAGATTAGTTTGTGGAGATTGGCAACAAGAAAAAGAATGGGTTATTGGCGCGGATGGGAAAAGAGTGGCTGGAGAAAAAGCTTCGAAACACACCTTATCTGATGAAGAAAAAGATGGGCTTGGAAAAAAATACGCTCACGAATCTGCAGAAGCTGCATTTGGCGAAGATAAAGTTAAGAATCATCTTGATCAGTTTCCTCAAGCACACGCGTGGATCTCTGAATGGGCATTTACCAATATTGTAAGTCGAGCATGGAAAGGTTGGGGTGCTGGTAGTAATTTTGTTACGCCACTTGGAGTAGGCGATGCTTTATTTAGTGCGGCAAAAATTGGAAATGGAATTACTACACTTGAAAAAAAACTAGGGGTACCAGAAGGCAACTGGTCAAATAAAGGTGCCACAAATACTATTTACAGGTTTATTGTAAAAAATCCAAAAGCATTGAAAATTCGCATGCCTATGGGAAAAGAAGGCGGAGCCTACCAAAACGAATGGGTATTTGGAGGTAAAACTTTAGATGGCACTATGGAAGCGATTGTAGATAGTTTAACTTATGAAGAATTAGCTAGCAGTGTGGGCACAGGTGCTCTTCTAATATTAAAAGTGACCTTTGATGGGGAAAATACAACGGAAGAAAACGTAAGTTTATAAAAATAAAAAATCCATTATATCCGATATATCAAGGTACTCAACAGTTGTGCCTTTCAAAAATAAAGTTACATGATCATTAGTTGACAAAAATAATTTACTATAAAATTCTGTTTTTTAATGCTGTATATATAATTTCCATTTTAATATTGAAGTGATTTTATAGGTAATTTAAGATTGATACATTACTATTGTAAAATCTCCTTGTAAATAATTATCTTTTAAAATTACTTGTGGCGATAATTTTTTACAAAAATCTAAAATTTCATTTTTATTATATGTAGTTAAGTTTCCACCATTGGTTTCAACATTTTCTAATAAATTAAATGAAAAAGATTTATTGCATAACTCATAAAAATGGGCAATGGTCTTATAAATAAAATGAGGGTCTTTATTTATATAATTAAAAGTACCTGAAGCAAGTATATAATCATAACAACCTAAATCAGCTTCAAAACAATCTCCTAATAAAAAACAAGTATTAGTTTGCAATTTAAATTTTTTAGCCGCAAATTCAATAAAATCTTTTAGATGATAGTTCTAAAAAATCTCCAATACCACAGCCCAAATCTAAAACAGAGTGGTTATTTAAATCGTTTATATTATATAAAGCATTAAACCTAGCAAGTTGATTTTTTTCATTTTTCCAACCTAATGCTTCTTTCGAATTAATTCCAAATTTTATAATAGCATCTTGATGATATTTTATAATTTGTAGGCGAGTTAAAATATCCATATTACTTATACTGTTTTACCTTCTTTTATAAATTCACTTTTAATACCTTCTATCAAATCTTCGTTTGAAATTACTGGAGATTTTTTTTGAGCAGCTTTAATAGCACAAAATTTTAAAACATTTACTATGGCTCCACCAGATATAACAAATTCTTTTGATATGTTTTTTAAATCAACTTCTTCAGCTAAATTTATACGTCCATCAAATGCTTTTTGCCATAATATTAATCGCTCTTTTTCGTTTGGCATGGCAAAATAAATCATGCTTTGAAAACGCCTAATAAAAGCATCATCAATATTTCCTTTTAAATTTGAAGACAATATTACAGTACCAGGATACTCTTCAGTTCTTTGCAATAAATAGGATACTTCTTGGTTTGAATATCTATCTTGAGAGGAACCACCATCCGAACGTTTACCAAATAATGAATCAGCTTCATCAAAAAATAATATCCAGTCTTTGTTTTCGGCCATATCAAATACTCTAGCTAAATTCTTTTCTGTCTCCCCTACCCACTTGCTAACCATCATCGAAATATCTATTTTATAAACATCCCTACCAGTTGATTTACCAATTAAGCCCGCAGTAAATGTTTTGCCAGTACCAGGAGGCCCATAAAATAGCGCGCGGTAACCTGGTTTAACTTTGCCTTTCATTTCCCAACCATTCATAATCATATCGTTATGTTTAATCCACGTATAAATATGATCTACCTGATTTTTAACAATTGGATCTAACACTAAGTCATTCCAATCTGATTTTATATCAATTAAAGTGGCAGGAAATTTAGAACTAAAAATGGGTTTATGATTTTTACCAATTGTAAATAAATCAAAATAATCAGGATCAATAGTTAATGCTCCTGCCAGCCATGGTTCATTATCTTTTGTAATATCTAATTTTAAAACTCTTTTTTTATAAAAAACATGCGAAGAATCAAATATTTGAAAAATTTTTATTCTAGTATTAATATTATCAGCACCCAAAATAAAAGCTACAGTTTCACCAGTAGGTAAAAACCCTCCAAAATTCTCGCCCTTTATACCACCAAATTCAGAAAATCCTCGATCGTAAGTTGAATTTTTAGTAAAAAAAACATCAAGTAATTGAGGTTTAACATGTGGCGCTAAAGCCAAAATAGTAATTAAACGCTCTTCAAATAAAAGATTAAGTTTTTTAATTGTTTCTGAAAATACAGATGAATCAAAAGAAAGATCAGGTGGTTTTATACTGTAAATTTCAGTTTTATCACCCTCCTGATTAAAATAAATACAAAAACGTCTATTAATTACAATTTCTAACCAATCTAATTCTCTTTTTAGAGAAGCTGCATTTAACTCATTGCTTTCCATTCTACAAATATTAAATAATTATTCCAAGGATATTTTATTATTGATAAACCCCACGGCAATTTAAGAAGTATTATATCAAAAGCAGAATGATTAACCATTATATTCCAATCTCCATTTTTTTGAAAAATAACTCCTTCGCGTTGTATAAAAGTGCGCTGAAAATTAGTAACTGAAGTATTACTCATTTCTTTCCATAACACTAAAACTGATTTAATTAAATTTTCAGCTTCCATTTTTTCCTCATCTGTTAAAATTATAACCTCTAAAATAGGTTCGTTTAAATCCAACCCACACAATAACTTATTTAGCATTAAGGTATATTCCGGATTATCTTCAGTAAAAGCAACAAGATATTGAGTTAAAAAAATAGCCCTAAGTCGTTTTTCTTCATCAATAAATAAGCCATCTTGTATATATTTTAGATTAGCAAATATTCGAGTCAAAAAGGGCCAAAGTAATATTAAACCAGCATTTGGGACATAAATACGATCTTCCTGTTTTATATTAAATCGTTTTTTAATATTTTTTTTCTCTTGAATTTTAGTTTCAGTAATAAATGGTTTTAGCCACTTTTTACTTTGAGCCATTTTTTCAAAAACAGTGTTCTTAGTCTGAAATAAGTTAATTAATTTATCGATTTGATTATCAATTAAAGTTGTATTCTTGAAGTTATTATCTTGTGACTGGTCAATTTCAATTAAATAAGTGGTATCCAAAAATTTGCCACTAGCTAAATCTTCCAATTTCAACAAATTTATTTTAATATTCTCATCCAATTCATTCTTAATTGACTGCTTAACTAATTGTAAAAATTGAGGTTTTGTTAAGTTATTATCAGAAAGATAATTAAAAAAAATAGAAAGAGGTACGGAAGGATTATTATTAAATTCCTCAACAAACAGAAGTTGTGTAAATAATTTCAACGAAAATGTTTTAACCTCGGATGAAATATCATTTATCTTATTAACCACTTTAGTGAGTGCTATTAAAATACTAGTAAAAGGCATCGCAATAAATACTTTATTGTCGCTATCTTGAATTAATAATTCTTGCAATTGATTATGAACAGCGTTTTTTTGAATTTCTGGAAGGTACTCAATTTCAGTACTAATTTCATCTTTTACCAATTTGGAATTAACTCCTGTAAATGA
>JBIKOX010000236.1:0-3950 GCA_044357775.1 Bacteroidia bacterium
GCTTGATCTTTACTCATTTGAGGTTGCTGGGCTTCTTGTTTATCTTTATCGTTGGGATTATTAATATCTTTTTTATCCTTTTCGCCTTGGTCTTTTTTATCTTCTGGTTTATCTCCGTCTTTTTTATCGTCTTTCTTATCTTTATCGTTTTTCTTTTGTTGGTCTTGTTGTTTTTTTAATTCGCGCTGAGCGTAAGCCAAATTGTAGCGAGTATCTTCATCCTTTGGATTTAATTTTAATGCTTTTTTATAACCTAAAATAGCATCTTCATAACTTTTTTGCATCAGCTTTGCATTTCCGTAATTATGCCATGCTTTTTGAATTGTATCAGCATTTGAAACCGATTTAGCAACAACATCAAATTGTTCAGCTGCTTGGTTATAGATAATATTAGCTGCCGAATCTTTTGTCATTTTTTTATCTGGTGAAGGTATTTTACCTGTTCTTATTAAATCGGCAGTTTTATAATAAGCGGCACCTAAATTGAAATTTGCCTTATAATAATCTTGTTTTTCTTTTAATGCTTTTTTATAAGAGTTTGCGGCTTCTATTGGCTTACCTGCATAAAATGATTTATTGCCATTGTACACTATTTTTTTTTCTTCTTGAGCTTGAACATTGAACGATATAAATAAACAAATTATAAACCACATAGGCACATAGTTTTCTGTAGCATGTATTAATGATACATTAGAAAAAGATCCGTTATTAAACATAGCTAAACTGTGAGGCAAAGTATTTTTTTCTGCCGTTATATTTTTTTCTATGTTACTATGTGTTTTAAACATTTTATGCTTTTGCATTATTAAATAAATTCAGTTTTTTCCATAATTTGCTCATCCTCTCAGATAAAAAAGATTCAATTGCTAAAAATAAGAATGCTGCTCCTAAAAACCACTGAAATTGATCTTCATAATCGGAGTACATTTTACTTTCTAATTGCTTTTTATCTAATTCTGCAATTTTATTTAAGATGTTATCTAAGCCTATATCTGCGCTGCTTGCCTGAACATAAACACCATTTGTTGCTGAAGAAATGTCTTGTAATATTTTCGGGTCTAATTTTGTTACAATCGTATTTCCTTCATTATCTTTTTTAAAGCCACTTACCACACCATCAATCATATTTGGAATAGGAACTCCAGATTCGGAACCAACCCCAATGGTATGAATGACAATATTTTTTTTTGCAGCTTCTTCTGCAGCATCAACAGCACTTTCTTTTGCATCTTCATTATTTTCTCCATCCGTAATAACTACAATGGCTTTATTTTTCCCTTCGTCTTTACCAAAACTTTCAACAGCTTTATTAATAGCATCAGCAATATTAGTTCCTTGTGTTGGAACAATTTTAGTATTGATACCATCTAAAAATAATTTAGCGGTACTATAATCAGTAGTTATAGGTAATTGAACGTATGCTTCTCCGGCAAATACAATAATTCCTAATCTATCACCTTGTAGTTTATTCACCATATTTTCAATTGCAATTTTCGATCTTTCTAAACGGTTCGGCGTTAAATCCTGAGCCAACATACTATTTGATACATCTAAACAAACCATAATGTCTGCGCCTTCACGTTTAACATCTTTCATTTTGGAACCAGTTTGTAAATTACAAATTCCTAAAATCAAAAAAGAAATCCCAATGATAAATAAAATAAACTTAGTTGTTTTTTTAGCTTTTGAAACATCGGGAGCTAATTGATTTATTAAGCCTAATTCACCTAATTTTTTTAAATTCTTTTTTGTTCGATATACATACCAAATATAAATAGCCATGCAAACTGGTATGATTGCAAAAGCATAAAAGAATATTGGGTTTTCAAACTTAAACATTATGGTATAGCTTTAAATACAAATCGTTTCAATAAAAATTCAAGTAACAAACAAATTAATGCTCCAATGGCTAAAGGTAAAAAGTGCTCTGCTTTATTGGTGAAACTTTGTTCGCTAATAATTGTTTTTTCTAATAAATCAATTTCCTTATATGTTTTTTCTAAACTTTCTCGGTCCGTGGCTCTAAAATATTTTCCGCCTGTCATTTTTGAAATTTCGGTCATCGTAGCATCATCAATATCAACATCCACATAATCATATTCCATTTCTCCATTAGGATATAAGGCAACTGGTTGCAAGGCTTTTCCTTTGTTACCAACACCAATACAATAAACACGAACACTAAATGTTTTAGCAATTTCAGCAGCTGTTAAAGGTGCAATTTCCCCTACGTTACTAACGCCATCTGAAATTAAAATAACGACTTTACTTTTTGCTTTACTGTCTTTTACACGAGCAACTCCATCAGCAAGTCCTAAACCAATGGCGGTACCTTGGTCTAACATTCCGGCTTTAATATCGCCAAACATATTTTTAATAATTTTATGATCTGTTGTTAATGGGCACTGAGTAAATGCTTCTCCTCCAAAAATAACTAAACCAATTTTGTCATTTGGACGAGCATCAATAAAATCGCTCAACACTTCTTTAGCAACTTCTAAACGGTTAGGTTTAAAATCTTTCGCTAACATTGATAATGAAACGTCTAAACTCACAATAATATCAATTCCTTCGGTTTTAGTATCTTTCCAGCTACTGCGAGATTGCGGACGAGCAATGGCCATTATGATTAATGATAAACAAAGCAATCTTAAAATAAATAGTGTATGTCTGAATTTTGCTTTTAATGAAGATTTTATGCCAATAAATAAATTAAAAGATGAATAATTTACTTCGCCTTCATACGTTTTTAATTTATAGATATACCAAATAATCATCAGTGGAATGATTATGAATAACCAAAACCAATGTTTTTCAGCAAATTGTATGTCGTTAAAGTAGGAAAGCAAGTTGTTAGTTTTTTGTTGTTTGATTTTTGTTATTGGATTCTATGCTATATTTAGAGCCTTTTATCTCCGTATCTTTCAAATATTTTATTAATCCTGAAATTAATCCTGCAATTTCTTCAATTTGCGAAATTAATTTCTGTTTAGATGAATTATCAACTAAATTTAATTCATTAGCAATTATTAATTGAGTTTTTACTTCATATAAAGACCCTTTAGCTATTGATAAAAAATTTTTAAATTCGTTTGTTCCACCTCTTCCAAATCCTTCAGCAATATTTGACGGAACTGAAACAGCCGCTCTTCTAATTTGATCTTTTAATCCGAAATCTTTACTAAATAATGGTTCATAAGTGATTTTGTAAATATCTAAAGCTAAAGTTTTTGACTTTTGCCATGTAATGATATCTTCCAATTTTGTAAAACCTTTATTTTTTTCTTCGCTCATTCTTTAATCAATATTTTTTTCTCAACACTATATTACAAACAACCAAAAACTATGAACTAACAACTTTTTCTACTTGTTCTTCTCGCATGGTTCCTTTTACAAAATCAAACGCATTGTTTAAGGTTAATGTATGTTCAGCTTCAATAGGAATTTGTTTTGCAAATTTTACAAAATCGGAGAGTGTTAATATTTGATTTAATTTAGATTTACTTTCAGAGTCTACAACTTGAGATTTAAATATTTTAATAATTTCATCGGAGGTTAACTCTAATGCATTGATATTAAAACGCTCTTCAATATATAAGCGAACTGTATCAGCAATTGATGAATAATATTCTTTTGTTTTATTTTCTTTCCAAATAGCTTCTGATTTTATTTTTTCTAAAGTTTCAAGTGCTGCAATATGTGCAGGAATTTTAGGTTTTTCAATAATGATTTCTTGAGGTTTTTTCTTACTTAATTTTTTAATAATAATAATTAAAAGGATTATGGCAGCTATAATTGCTAAACCCATATAAATTTGCGGTAAATACCATTTCCAATTAAATGGTTCGTCGTATGGTGGCTTAATGTCCTTTATTTTTGTTATGGATGTATCTGTTGCAACTGTTCTTACAATTAAATGAAGTGGTTCTGTTAATAATGGATTTGCAGTA
>JBIKOX010000050.1:0-15537 GCA_044357775.1 Bacteroidia bacterium
TAAAAGATGCTAATGCGCCTGTTGATATTGCTGCAGTTGCTATGGAGCATATTGCAGATTCTCATACATGGCATTTATGGGGCGAAGGCGAAGAATCGGTATCTTTTCCTTTACCAGTAATTATTTATTCAAAAACAAAAGGACTTCAATTGTTTAGTTCCGCAAGATTTGAGCACGGACACGCTGCTTATAATGGTTATTTTTTAGAGGAAGAGTTAATTACTTCTGAAGATCCTTCAGAAGGTTTTTATGATCTTTCTATCACAAAAAATGTTGCTCAGTTATTGTTTTCGGCTTTATTAATACTTTGGATATTCTTATCCATTGCTGCAAGCTATAAAAAACAGGGTGTTACTTCTGCTCCAAAAGGCAAGCAATCATTCTTTGAACCATTAATCGTTTTTGTGCGTGATGAAATTGCAAAAGAAAATATTGGTGCGGGTTACGCTAAATTCGTTCCTTATTTATTAACGGTTTTCTTTTTGATATTAATTAATAATGTTATTGGTATGATTCCAATTGCAGCTAATTTAACAGGAAACATAGCCTTTACGCTTGTATTAGCAATTGGAACTTTTATTATGACTAACATTAACGGTAATGGTGGTTACTGGAAACACATCTTATTACCAAAGCCTTTCTTTTTATGGCCCATATTAATGCCTATTGAATTAGCAGGTATTTTTATTAAGCCGGCAGCCCTCACAATTCGTTTGTTTGCAAACATGGCGGCAGGACATATTATCGTTATTTCATTAATAGGATTAATCTTTGTTTTCAAAAGCATCTATATGTCTCCCGTATCAATTGCATTTACTTTATTTATTGACATATTAGAATGTCTAGTAGCATTGTTACAGGCTTATATTTTTACAATGTTAACTGCTTTATTTATTGGAGCAGCAACAGCAGACCATAATGAAGACGGCGCTCATACAACGGATGATGATCACGCAACAGCAGGACACTAAGAATTTAAAGATTAATTAATAACAAATAAAAACAAAAACAAAATGGTAGGAAGTATCGCAGCAATCGGAGCAGGTCTAGCAGTAATAGGCGCTGGTATCGGTATCGGACAAATTGGTGGACACGCAATGGATGCTATTGCACGTCAACCTGAACACACATCAAAAATTCAAACAGTTATGCTAATCGCTGCAGCCCTTGTAGAAGGTGTTGCATTATTTGGTGTAGTTGTTTCTTTAATGTGTAAATAGTTAATTACCAAAGCTATTACGGTTGGTAATGGCTTTGGTTTATTTATTCATCTCGACTCCGCTCGATGTGACATTAAAACAAAAATTAAATCTCTTCAAAGCTTGTCAGTTCGAGCGAAGTGGAGAACAACATAAACAAAAAAATAAAAATCATGAATCTGTTTATTTTAGGAAGTTTAATAGAACCAGGAATAGGTTTAATAGTTTGGACAACTTTTACTTTCATTTTATTATTGATCCTATTAGGAAAATTTGCATGGAAGCCAATTTTAACTGCTATCAAAACGCGCGAAGAAGGAATTGAAGATGCATTAGCGAAAGCTGAAAATGCGTTAAATGACATGCGTGAGTTAAAATCCAATAACGAAAAAATACTTGCAGATGCCCGCGCTGAACGTGACAACTTGTTAAAAGAGGCTCGTGACACAAAAGATGCAATTATTGCAGAAGCAAAAGCTAAATCTCAATCAGAAGCTGAGCGTATTATGTCATCTGCACGTGAGCAAATTAACAACGAAAAAAATGCGGCGGTTGCTGAATTGAAAAATCAAGTTGCAATTTTATCTATTGAGATAGCTGAGAAAATTTTACGAAGCGAATTATCAAATGATGAAAAGCAAAAGGCATTAGTAAACAACTTAATGAAAGACGTAAACCTTAACTAATCATGATAGTTGCAACAAGATACGCAAAGTCATTGCTAGACCTATCTGTAGAAAAAGGCCAATTGGAGGCTGTTTATTCAGATATAATACAAGTAAAAAGTGTTTGCGACAATTCTAAAGAATTTATTACATTTTTAAATAGCCCTATTATTAAAGCAGACAAAAAAATTGCAACTATAAAGGCCGTATTTGATAGTAATTTTAATGCGATTACCTCTGGATTTTTAACTATAGTAGCTGCAAAAAGAAGAGAATCTGTAATCCCAGAAATGGCAGCTAGCTTTATTGAGCAGTACCGATCTTACAAACATATTTTAACCGCAGTTGTTACGTCGGCTAACGGTTTAGATGCTGCCACAAAACAAAAAGTATTAGACTTAGTAAAAGCTCAATTAAATGGTGAAGTTGAACTAGTGGAGAAAATTGACGCTAACATAATTGGCGGATTTATTTTAAAAATTGGCGATAAACAACTAGATAAATCAGTTGCTCGCCAGTTATCAAATTTGAAAAAAGAATTAACAAACAAAGCATTAAATTAATAAACAAAATCCATATCAATAATGGCTGAAGTAAAACCAGCAGAAGTATCTGCAATTTTAAGACAACAATTATCAGGTTTCAAATCGGAAGCTGAGTTAGAAGAAGTTGGAACTGTATTACAAGTAGGTGATGGTATCGCTCGTATTTACGGTTTATCAAAAGTTCAATCAGGTGAATTGATTGAATTTGAAACAGGTTTACAAGGAATTGTGCTAAACCTTGAGGAAGATAACGTAGGTGCTGTATTACTAGGAGCAAGCACTGGAATTAGCGAAGGGTCTTCAGTAAAACGAACTGGACGTATTGCCTCTATTAATGTAGGAGAAGGTATGTTAGGTCGTGTTATTGATACTTTAGGTAATCCTATTGACGGCAAAGGCCCAATTCAAGGAACAACTTATGAATTACCTTTAGAGCGTAAAGCTCCAGGCGTAATTTATCGTCAGCCGGTTAATGAGCCTTTACAAACAGGTATTAAAGCGATTGACGCGATGATTCCAATTGGACGTGGACAACGTGAGTTGATCATTGGTGACCGTCAAACTGGTAAAACAACAGTTGCATTAGATACAATCATTAATCAAAAAGAATTTTACGATGCAGGTAAGCCTGTATTCTGTATATATGTTGCAATAGCTCAAAAAGGTTCTACTGTGGCAAACGTTGTTCGCACATTAGAAGAAAACGGAGCGATGGCTTATACAGTAGTTGTAGCAGCTAACGCTTCAGATCCTGCTCCGATGCAGTTTTACGCTCCATTTGCTGGTGCAGCAGTTGGTGAGTTTTTTAGAGATACTGGTCGTCCGGCGTTAATTGTTTATGATGATTTATCAAAGCAAGCTGTGGCTTATCGTGAGGTGTCATTATTATTACGTCGTCCTCCAGGACGTGAGGCTTATCCAGGTGACGTATTCTACTTACATAGTCGTTTATTAGAGCGTGCTGCCAAGATTAACGCGTCTGACGAGATTGCTAAAAACATGAATGATTTACCAGAGTCGTTAAAACCAATTGTAAAAGGTGGTGGTTCATTAACAGCTTTACCAATCATTGAAACACAAGCGGGAGATGTTTCAGCATACATTCCAACAAATGTAATTTCTATTACAGATGGTCAGATATTCTTAGAAACAAATTTATTTAACTCAGGTGTTCGTCCGGCAATTAACGTTGGTATTTCTGTGTCACGTGTTGGAGGTAATGCTCAAATTAAATCAATGAAAAAAGTAGCAGGTACTTTAAAATTAGATCAGGCACAATACCGTGAGTTAGAAGCGTTTTCTAAATTCGGTTCTGATTTAGATACTGCTACAAAATCAGTATTAGATAAAGGTGCTCGTAACGTAGAAATCTTAAAACAAGCAAATGCATCTCCTTTGCGTGTTGAACAACAAATTGCCATTATTTACTTAGGAACTAAAAACTTATTACGTAGCATTCCAGTAAATAGAGTAAGAGAATTTGAAAAAGAATTTTTAGATGTTTGTGAACGTAAAAATAAAGCAGAATTAGATTTATTAAAAGCAGGTAAATTTGATGATTCAATTACCAATGCATTAGAAGCAACCGCAAAAGAATTATCAGCAAAATATAACTAAATAAGTTTTAAATGTTTAGTGTTTAGTTTTTAATAAACACTATTAAAAACTAAACACTTATAACTAAAAACTAATAAGAGATGCCAAATTTAAAAGAAGTAAGAAATAGAATAGTATCGGTTGGTTCAACCATGCAGATTACTAGTGCCATGAAAATGGTAAGTGCTGCAAAGTTGAAGCGTGCGCAAGATGCTATTACTCAAATGCGGCCATATGCCAACAAATTGCAGGAAATATTGCAAAACGTAAGTTCAAGTTTAGATACCTCTGAAAATTCTTATGCTCGTACTACAAAAGCAAAAAATGTGTTACTGATTGTTATTTCTTCCAATCGTGGATTAGCAGGCGGCTTTAATGCGAATGTAATTAAAAAAGCATGGGGTTTAATAAAAAACGATTATAATGGGCAGGATGTTTCGGTAATTTGCATTGGCAAAAAAGCAAATGATGCATTTAAGCGAACTGAATATAATATTCGCGGAACAGATTTACCTCATGGATTAAATGAAGTGTACGATAATTTAAATTACAATACCATTGCTCCTATTGCCGATAAAATAATGGAAACATTTGTAAACAAGCAATTTGATAAAGTTATTTTAGTTTACAATCAGTTTAAAAATGCAGCAATTCAAATCGTTCAAGCCGAACAATTTTTACCTATTGTAGCCACAAAAACTGAAGGAAAAAATTCATCGTCAGATTATTTGTTTGAACCAAGTAAGGAGTTTATTGTAAGTGATTTAATTCCACGATCTTTAAAAACCCAATTTTACAAAGCTTTATTAGATTCTGTTGCTTCTGAACATGGCGCGCGTATGACTGCCATGCACAAAGCTACTGATAACGCTAAAGACATGCTGCGTGATCTTAAAATAAGTTATAACAAGGCGCGTCAAACAGCCATTACAACTGAGATCTTAGAAATTGTAGCTGGTGCTGAAGCTTTAAATGGCTAATAGCATGCTGTAATCTTTACTTAGGTTTATAATTATAAACCTTTTTTCCTGAGGATTGTTACAGTGTAGTATAAGTAGGCTGAATTAGTATATACATTTTTACAAACTACTAAAAAATAAACACACTATGATAATTCTAATTTTTTTAATTCTACATTGGTATCTTTCTTTATTTGGACAAACATTTTATTTGCATCGTTATGCGGCACATAAAATGTTTACTATGAATAAATTTTGGGAGAAATACTTTTACATCTTTGCTTGGGTAACTCAAGGTTCTTCTTATTTAAACGCTCGCGCTTATGCTATTCTGCATCGCATGCACCATGCCTATAGTGACACAGAAAAAGACCCTCATACTCCACATAGTTTTAAAGATGCATTTGCGATGATGATGCATACTAAAGTAATATATAACGATGTTTTAAATAAGCGCGTTGTGGTAGAAGAAAAATTTGATCGTAATTTTCCTGAATATCCAGCTATAGATAAAATTGCTGACAGCTGGTATACTCGTATTGCATTTGGAGCTGCTTACGTGGCTTTTTATGCTGCTTTCGCAACGCATTGGTGGATGTATTTATTGTTGCCAATTCATTTTTTAATAGGACCAATTCATGGAGCTATTGTTAATTGGGCAGGACATAAATATGGTTACCGTAATTTTGAATCAGGTGATAAATCAAAAAACACGTTATTTTGGGATATTTTAATGATGGGCGAGTTATTTCAAAACAACCATCACCACGCTGGCTCTAAACCAAATTTTGCAGCTAAGTGGTACGAAATTGACCCAACATATCCTGTGATTTTATTTTTAGATAAAATTCGTGTAATTAAGTTAGTAAGGTAATAGCATTTTTTTAACTGTTTTTTTCTTTTGACTTCAAATTACATTTTTAATCATTCCTATTCAAAATTGAATTACAAAAAATAAGCATCTTTTCAGGCTTATTTTTTAACTCAATAATTCAATAATTATTTCAAAAAGTAGCAGTGCTTTTAGATGCCTTGCGTTTGCTGTTTTTATGGCAAACAAAGCCAAACAAAACTTTTTCAAATCCACTCTTTTAATTATCTTCGCCTCCTCAAAGCATACACCATATGACAACACGCACGAAAATTAAAGATATTTTAAAAGGAACCTTAGTTGACCAAACTGTTAATGTAAAAGGCTGGGTTCGTACATTTCGTAACAATTCATTTATTGCTATCAATGATGGTTCAAGCATCAATAATATACAAGCAGTTGTAAATTTTGAAGCCTTTAATGCAGAAACTTTAAAGCGTTTAACGCCAGGCGCTTGTATTGGTGTTACTGGCAAATTAATCGCTTCGCAAGGTAAAGGACAAACGGTTGAAATCGTTGTGTCTGATATTGAAATATATGGTGACGCTGAATCAGATATTTCTAAACCAAATCCATATCCATTACAACCAAAAGCGCATTCTTTAGAATTTTTAAGAGAGATTGCTCACTTACGTTTCCGTACAGGTACGTTTGGTGCTATTTTCAGAGTACGTCACACGTTAGCCTATGCCATTCATAAATTTTTTAATTACAAAGGTTTTGTATACATGCATACGCCAATTATTACAAGTAGCGATGCAGAAGGTGCAGGCGAAATGTTTCGAGTTTCAACTTTAGATCCAAAAAATCCACCACTAACAGAAACTGGAGAAATCGATTACAAACAAGATTTCTTTGGTAAATCAACTAATCTAACTGTTTCGGGTCAATTAGAAGGCGAATTAGCTGCAATGGCTTTTAGCGATGTGTATACATTTGGACCCACTTTCCGTGCTGAGAATTCCAATACAACACGTCACTTAGCTGAGTTTTGGATGATAGAACCTGAAATGGCTTTTTATGATTTAAAAGATAACATGGCTTTAGCAGAAGAAATGTTGAAGTATGTGATTACTTACGCTTTAGATAAAAATAAAGAAGATATTGAATTTTTATCGCAACGTTTATTGGATGAAGAAAAAAATAAACCACAAGCAGATAGAAGCGAATTAAATTTATTAGAAAAATTAAACTTCTGCTTAGGAAATGAATTTGCGAAAATTACTTATACCGAAGCTATTGATATTTTACGTGAATCAAACCACAACAAGAAAAAGAAATTTAATTACATTATTGATGGCTGGGGAGCTGATTTACAAAGCGAACACGAACGTTACTTAGTAGAAAAGCATTTCAAGAAGCCAGTGATTTTAACGGATTATCCAAAAGACATCAAATCGTTTTACATGCGTATGAACGAAGATGGAAAAACGGTTGCTGCCATGGATATTTTATTTCCGGGTATTGGCGAAATTATTGGTGGTTCGCAACGTGAAGAACGTTTAGAAAAACTAGAAGCGCGTATGAATGATATGCATATCCCAACAGAAGAAATGAGTTGGTATTTAGATACGCGCCGTTTTGGTGCTTGTCCGCATGCTGGCTTTGGTTTAGGTTTTGAGCGCTTGGTATTATTTGTTACTGGTATGACAAATATCCGCGATGTCATTGCTTTTCCAAGAACACCAAACAATTGTGAGTTTTAGTTTTTTATAGAACGCTGATAACACAGATTGTTATGATATTTATGATTTTGTAATACAACAAATATCTTTGTTCTAATCATAAAAAATCAGCTATATCTGCATTCTATTCCTTTTCCAAGAACACCAAACAATTGCGAGTTTTAGTTTTTTATAGAACGCTGATAACACAGATTGTTATGATATTTATGGTTTTGTAAAACAAAAAATATCTGTGTTCTAATCATAAAAAATCAGCTATATCTGCATTCTATTGCTTTTCCGAGAACACCAAACAATTGTGAGTTTTAAATTTCTTTAAAATAAAAAACGGAACGCAGATAACGCTGATTGGTATGATTAAATAAGATTTTTTATCTTTTAAGATCATAATTATCTGCGTCATAAGCGTTCTATTAAATCACTTCTTCAGCACCCACTTTAATTCATTTAGCATCATGGCAGTTGCACCCCAAAGCACTTTGCCTTGAACATCAAAGTAAGGTGTTTTTAATGTAAGGCCTGGCGTTGGTTCAATGGTTGTTTCTTTAACGATATCTGGGTTTAACAACTGAGCAATTTCCCATTCAATTAATGCATTCACTTCATAAGCACTGGGCGAAAAATTTGGTTTTTGAGTCACGTAAGAAACAAATGGCTGCACCATAAATTTACTCACAGGAATATAAATGGGAGTTAATTGTCCAATTATAGTTGGGATTAAATCAGAACCTGTCTCTTCAAAAAATTCGCGCAAAGCAGTTGCTTGTAAATCTTCGTCTGTTGGCTCAAGTTTCCCACCAGGTAAAGCAATTTGCCCACTATGATGACCATCATAAGTCATGCGCTCAATTAGTAATATAGATGTTTGTAGTTGTTCGTTTGGATACAATAAAATTAAAACTGCACTTGGCCGGTAAGTTTCTGTATTTACAGAATTAATGAGCACATTTTGACGATTTACATGAGCCATCTCAAACTGCGCTTTAGCTCCTGGCAGTGGTTTAAGTAACTTAGTTTTTAAATTATTTATTAAACTATGAAGCATGTAGTGCACTTACTTTTATTGTATTATTATCACAACGATACCACGAATTAAAGACAAAAAAATTATAAGCAACGAATAGCAATGTATGTTTTTAAAACTAATAATTCACTTACTATTCTTCTTTCTTTAATAAAGTAACATGTCCAACAAAAGGATGACTACCCCCTTGCAAATCCTTAACAGATATTCTATAAGTGTAAACCCCTTGTTGAGCAATATTTGCAGTACCTCCTACTGTGCCATCCCAACCCTTAATAAAGGTAGTACTTGTAAAAATATTTACCCCCCATTTATCATAAATTTCCATTCGATAATTTTCTTCATCTATACCTACACCTTTTGGCTGGAAAACATCATTTAAACCATTTCCATCAGGAGTAAATGTATTTGGGATATATAGAGCAAAATCTGACAGTATCTCTACTTGCAATGCAGCTATATCTTCGCATCCAAATAGTGTTTTGGCAACCAAATGAACAGTATAAATTCCCACATTGTCATAACTATGACTTGGACTAAAAACAACAGAGTTATTTGAACCATTTAAAGCTGCAGGATCTCCAAAATCCCAGAAATAACTGGTAGCACCTGTAGAAGTATTAACAAAACTAATTGTTGGATCTAAAATACTAGCAGACTGAGGTACTGCGTAAAATGCTGCAACAGGCGGCTTATTAATAATAATATAATTTGGTTTTGTAATAGAGGATGAACATCCAGTAAGTGTATTCGTAATAGTTAAAGTAACAGAGGTTGTATCTGCATTTAAATAATTATAAGATACTGGATTAGTGTTTCCCATAAAATCTTTATTATCACTTAACCATGAATAGGTGTATCCTCCGGGTGTTCCAGGGGTTGCTGTAAAGTCAATTAAAGCAGGTGCACAGGCTTGCACTTCGCTAGC
This sequence comes from Bacteroidia bacterium, assembly GCA_044357775.1. Classification (GTDB taxonomy): domain Bacteria; phylum Bacteroidota; class Bacteroidia; order B-17B0; family Aurantibacillaceae; genus UBA4416. The sequence continues at coordinate 9,473 of JBIKOX010000050.1, forward strand.
TGTAAATGTTACTGATGGTGCAGGATTTGTATTTAATGTAAAAACAGCCGTTGCAGGAGCAGAGCATCCATCGTCAACAACTACAACATAGGTGTTAGTTGTTGCTACAATAGGAGCATTACCAACTACCATTAATGAACTTAAACTGCCTAGAATAGGACTCCACGTATAATTGTAAGGGCCGCCATTTCCAGGGCTAGTAATAGTTGGTGTAAAAATAGTTGTTACACTGTGGCAGGTAGTGGCTGAAGATCCAATGACGCTTAATTGAGGATTCACATCAATTGTAATGATTTTTGGAGTAGCAAAACATCCATTAACATCAGCTAATTCAACACTATATGATGTTAATCCTGTTGGATTGACATTATGTGGACCTCCTCCTGAGCCAATATTTGGAGTCCAAGTATAACTATACGGACCTGTGCCACCACCAGCAGATGCTGATAATTGCACTATTTGCCCATAGCAAATTGTTGAATTTGCACTTGTGAGTAAGGATAAATTTGGTGGCTGTGGAACTACTGTAGTTGATGAAACTGAACATCCAAAACTATCCGTTAAAGTTGCAGTGTAAACCCCAGAGGCAACACCAGATACACTTTGAGTTAAGGCAGATGAGTTTGTTGTCTGCGAAATTGGGTTTGACCAAGAAACAGTGTATGGCGCTGAACCTGCAGCATAGTTTACAGATATAGCTCCGTTAGATAATCCAGAACAACTTGGCGGAGTAACATTAAATCCAGTAATTGATAGAGGTATAGCATTTGATACCGTTACTGGCTGATTTAAAAAACAACCTTTTGAATCAGTAATACTAGCAATCCAATTTGTTCCAGCTGGTATATTACTAGCGGCAAGTCCTTGTTGTGTAGGAAATGTATTCCAGTTCACTGTATAAGTTGGCGTTCCACCACTTACGGTTAAAGTAGCTGAACCGTTTGCAGCACCGCATGATGCAGGAGAAGATGTGTAAGTAGAAATTAATGGAGTTGGTTGAATTAAGTTAAAACTCGTATTTACAGAGCAAGCATGAGAATCCATAACTGTAAGAGAATATACCCCTGGAGATAAGCCACCAATTGTTCCATTATTTCCAAGCTGACTAGGAATCCATGTATAAGTATAACCTGGTGTTCCTCCTATTAAAGTTGTTGATATTTGACCATTAGATCCGCCAAAACAAGATATGTCTGTAACTGTAAAATTAGATATTTGTAACGTCTGCGGTTCAAAAATTGAGAGCGACGATGATGTGCTACATCCATTATTATCAGTTACTAAACAACTATACGTATTTGCACCAACATTTAGCATTACTGAATTAGTTTGCGCGCTCGGTGTCCAAGAATAAGAATAAGGCGAAGTTCCACCATTTGCTAATATAGTAGCTCCACCATCTGTTAATCCGAAACAAGACGCATTAGTAAAACTTCCAATGGCACTTGTTAGAGTCGCAGGTTGCAAAATAGTCACTGATGCTGTTCCAATACATCCAGATGCATCTAAAACAGTTATAGATTTTACGCCCGAATTAAAGTTAGTTACAGTTTGAGAACTAGCTCCATTACTCCAAAAAACGGTATAAGTAGGAACTCCACCTGAAACAACAGCTGTTGCAGCGCCGTCTGAACCACCAAAACAACTAACATCCGTATGGCTTGTTATAGATACGACTGGTCCCGAAATATCACTCACTAAACCAAACCCATTAGCAGTACAACCATTAAAATCAGTAACCACAAAATTGTAAGAACCTGATGGAATATTACTGTTACATAAAGTTGTTGGTCCGTTACTCCATTGAAAAGTCAAAGGTGAGGTGCCGCCGCCAACAACTGCGCAAGCTTGACCATTGGATTGATTACAAGTTGAATTGGTTGCAGAAATAGCTGCGGTTAATAACGCAGGTTGGGATAATGTAAAGGTTAGTGAACTTATACAAGATCCATTTGAGGTAATAGTAACAGATTGACTGCCTGCCCCTAAATTATTGACAGAATTTCCTGGCTGTTGTAATCCAGGTTCCCATAAAAATGTTGTTGTTCCTGCACCGCCTGAGTAAGCAATATTAGCAGTTCCATCCAAAGCACCATTACATTGTGGGTCGGTGAACGTTAAAATTGGAACAAATGGATTTGGCTGCAAAATACTAGTATTAGCTGTCGTTAAGCATCCTAAATCATCTGTTATTGTTACCGTATAAATACCCGCAACCAACGAATTTGCATTTGCGCTATTTCCATTAGCAGAAGCTGCTCCACTCCAAGTGTATGAATAAGTAGGTGTGCCTCCAATTGCTGACACTACAGCAAATCCATTATTACCTCCATTACAAGTAATACTACCGGTTGAGGTAATACTTGCTGTGAGCACTGGCGGCTCTGTAATAATAACTTGAGCGCTTGCAGTACAGGTATTTTGGTCTGTTGCAAACATTGTATAAGTACCTGCACATAAACCAGTGGCAGTTTGAAATAAAATAGGATTTGCCGCGCCAATCCAAAAATAAGTAACTCCACCAATAGCATTTGTAGTTGTTGCTGCAGCCATTCCATTACAGTTTCCAAAGCAAGTGACATTTGTTGCTGTTATGCTTGCTGCTATAGCTAGAGGATTAACTAAAGCCATACTAGATGTAACAATGCATCCGTTAGCATCTGTAACTGTCAAATTATAATTATTTGCTCCTAGTTGATTACTATTTGCTGCGGTTCCCCCGTCTGACCACAAGTATGAATAATTAGGCGTTCCACCTAAAGCTGCTGCTACTCCAAACCCATCTGTTGCACCAAAGCACTTAGGGTTAGTAGGAATAATTGATACAGTTAAAGCAGCAGGTTGCGAAATAGTTACAAAAGTTGAAGTAACACAGCCAGCTTGATCCGTAGCAGAAACTGTATAAATATTACTAGATAAATTAGTGGCAATTGCATTAGTACTTCCATTGCCCCAGGAATAAGTATAAGGACCAACTCCTCCTGATACGCTGGTGGTAGCGACACCATTATTACCACCAAAACAACTAACATTCGTTTGACTAGGAATACTGATAACTGGGCCTGCAATATTGGGAATTGTAATGGCAAGTGTTTTTATACAATTGTTTGCATCTTCAACTGTAATAGTTGAAGTTCCTGCAAGCATTGAACATTGGTTTGCAGAATTAGATCCAGTACTCCATGTATACGTATAGGCACCAGGTGCTCCGCCAGTTGCAGTAACAGTTGCGCAACCATTTGCTTGGTTACAATTTGCAGACGTTACACTTGACGTTAAACTAATTGCAGTTGGTTCAGTAACAGCAATCGTTTGTGTAATCGAACATCCGTTCCCATCTGTAATCACGCAAGAATAATTACCAATTGAAATATTTGGAACGGTTGATAATGTACTTGCTAATGCCGGCCATAGGTATGTATATGGAAAAGTTCCTCCGCTACCAATAGCAGAAACAGTTCCTGTAGATCCTCCAAAACATTTTACATCAAAAGAATTCATTATTGCAATTAATGGTGGAGGCTGATTAATAACACCAATTGCAGTTGCTGTACAACCATAAAAATCTGTAATTGTACAAGAGTATGTATTAGGACTAAGATTAACAGCAGTTGCAGTTGTTTGACCACCAGGAGTCCACGAATAAGTGTAAGGCGCATTGCCATTTATTGAGCTAGCAGTTAAAAATCCATCATTTGCATTATTACAAGTTATGTTAGCAGAAACTGTTATTGCTGCTGTTCCTCCTGCCGTTAATCCAATTACGGCAGCGCTTGTAATAATGCAACCATTATTATCAGTTGCTGTCAATGTATATGTTCCATTAACCAAAGGATTAGTTATAGATGCAGTGCCTCCGTTACTGGTCCATGCATATGTATAACCAGGAGTTCCACCTGTTACTGTTGCGGATGCCACGCCGTTAGTGGCTGTACAAATTGCATTTTGTGTGGTCACAACAATTGCTAATGCTGGTGGTTGGTTAACCTGCACAGTTTGCGAGGTGCTACAACCATTAGCATCGTTTATTGCAACATTGTAAATACCTGCTGATACTGCTGTATATGAAGTGGCTGCTTGAGGTGAACCTCCATTTAGACTATACGTATAAGCACCAGTACCACCAGTTGCTAAAATATTTATTGTTCCAGTGGAACCACCAAAACACAATGCAGGAAGGGATGTTACCGTTAATGATACAGCTGATGGTTGCGTAATACCAATGGTTGTTGTTATTGCACAGCCAGAAACATCACTCATTAAAACAGTGTATGTATTAGCTGTTAAGCCCGTAAACAGGCCAATGCCGTTTGTTTGAAAAGGAGAAGTTAGTGTATACGTGAAAGGGACTCCGCTTCCACCAGATCCTGCTATTACAAAACCACCGTTTGAAGCTCCAAAACAACTTGTATTAGTTGAACTACTAACTGAGGCAGAAGGGATTCCATTATTTACTATACTATAAGTTACTGTTACAGCACAAGAATTTGCATCTTGAATTGTTAGTGTGTGCATTCCTGCACTCAGACTAGAAGTAGTTGATGAACTTACAAATGCGCCTCCATCAAAAGAATATTGATATGCTGCAGCGCCTCCAGTTACAGCAGTTACTGTAGCTGTTCCATTTGGATTTCCACAAGTGGCATTTGTTGTAGCAACTGTTGCATTTGACGGACCTGAAGTTGTTCCAATAGCAAATGTTGTGCTAAAGCTACATCCATTAAAATCTGTCACACTTACTGTATGTGTACCAGCAGATAAGCCGCTAGTTAAGCTTGATGTAACAACTCCATCAACGTTAAAGGTAAAAGGTAATGTTCCTCCGGTAACCCCCGTAATGCTATATGTACCATTTGATAAGCCGCAACCTGCTAATGTGGTTGTTCCTGTTATAGCTGTAGGGCCAGCTATATCGGTAATTGCTAATGTTGTGGTTAAAACACAACCTTTAAAGTCGGTTACATTTAGTGTGTACGTACCTGCTGAAGCTGAAATTAAGGTGGAAGAAATCCCTCCATTACTCCAACTATATGAATATGCGGGTGTGCCTCCACTAACAGTTACTGTCCCTGAACCATTAGAGTTTCCACAAGTAGCAGGCGTTAATGTTGATGTTAAAGTTAATGATGTTGGCTGAGTTACTGTTATACTTTGACTAATTGAACATCCATTACCATCTGTTTGTATAACTGTATATGTTCCAGCGGCCACATTATTTATTGTGGCTAACGTACTTGAACCTAATGCTGGCCATAAATAAGTTAATGTCCCTGAACCTCCACTACCTGAAGCGGAAACGGTTCCTGTAGAATTACCGAAACAACTAACAGGCAAAGATGTAACTGTTAAAGTGACAACTGATGGTTGCGTTAAAGTCACCGATGTGGTTGCTGTACAACCTGAATTATCACTCACTATTATATTGTAAGCTCCTGCTCCTAATCCTGTAAAACTTCCTGCTGTATTTGTTACTGTAGGTGTAGTTAACGTATATGTAAACGGAGCAATACCGCCAACTGGAGTTACTGTTACACTTCCTGTATTTCCTCCAAAACAATTTATATTTACTGAATTTGTAACTGATAGTGTTGGTCCACTATTATTTAATTCTGTATACGTTACAGAAAGTGTACACGAATTCACATCGCTAATTACAACCGTATGTGTACCAGCGGCAAGACCTGAAACTGTAGTTCCTGCTCCAAAAGCTCCTCCATCAAAAGAATATTGATAGGCTGCAGCGCCTCCAGTGACGGTAGTTACTGTTGCAGTACCATTTGCATTTCCACAAGAAGCATTTGTTGTAACTATTGTTGCAGAAGTTGGTCCACTTGTAGTATTAATATTAAATGTTGTACTAAATGTACAGCTGTTGTTATCACTTACTAAAATGGTATGCGTTCCTGCTGCTAATCCAGTTGTTAAACTTGATGTACTTAATGCTCCCACATCAACCGCAAAACTGTATGTTGGTGTGCCACCTGTTACACCCGTGATACTATAAGTACCATTTGATAAACCACAACCTGCTAATGTGGTTGTTCCTGTTATTGCTGTTGGACCAG
>JBIKOX010000230.1:0-4333 GCA_044357775.1 Bacteroidia bacterium
TTTTAGCGAGAAATTGAAATCTAAATATATAACGCAAATCTGATAATAAAGTTAATGAAAACTTTTGATGCAAATGATTTTTTTATCAATTTGATTGTTTGTTTTTTGCATCTGCACCTATTATTATTAGTTATATTTGAATAATTTGTTTTTATTTTTTTAAAGCACTCAGAAAAGTTAAATAGAAAATATAATTAAAGTTAAAAAAATAGATATCTAGAAATGAAAAAAATACCCAATTGGATCATCATTGTTGTTATTATTGCTTTAGTAATCGCTTCTAAATTTATTTTCTTTGCTAAAAAAGAAGATTCAACATCTTCCGCTAAAGGAAAAAGTAAAGGCCCAATTGCAGTTAATTATTTTGTTGTAAAAGCAACCACATTTAATAATGATGTTTTTTCTACCGGAAAAATCGGAGCATTAAATCAAATAGATATTACACCTGAAATTGCTGGAAAGGTGATGGCAATTTATTTTAAAGAAGGTGAAACGGTTGCAAAAGGTACTGTTTTAGTAAAATTAAACGATGCTGATTTACAAGCACAATTATTAAAATCTAAATCACAAATTACTTTATCAGAACAAAAGTTGGAACGTTTAAAAAAACTAATTGAAATTAAAGGTATTAGTCAGGAAGAATTTGATATGCAGCAAAATGAATTAAATTCGTTAAAAGCAGATCAAGCTTATATTTTAGCCCAATTATCAAAAACAGCAATTATAGCATCATTTACAGGTGTTATAGGGTTAAAAAATATTAGTGAAGGTTCATTTGTAAATTCAAACTCCTCTATTGCTTCATTAGTGCAGGTTAAACCATTGTATGTTGAATTTTCTGTTCCTGAAAAATACAATAGTTTATGTAAAAAAGGTATTAAAATTAATTTTTCGGGTGAGAATAATAAGGAGTTACAGCAAGCTACCATTTACGCTATAGAACCAGTTGTGGATGAATTAACCAAAACAATTAAAGCAAGGGCAAAATATGAGGGTGCTCAGCATTTTTACCCGGGTAGTTATGTAAAAGTGTTTGCCAATTTAGGAGAAACTGAAAACGCATTAATGGTTCCAACACAATGTGTAATTTCAACTTTAAAAGGGCAAAAAGTGTTTATTAGCAAAAATGGCATTGCGACAGAAGTGCCTATTACTATTGGTGTAAGAACAGACGACTTAATTCAGATTGTAGATGGTTTGCAGGCAGGCGATACTGTTATCACCACCGGATTATTGTCCATTAAAAAAGAGTCTGAATTGAAATTATTAAAATCAGGTAATTAAAATGGATTTAGCTGAATTAAGTGTCAAACGACCGGTATTAGTAACTGTATTTTCAATTATCATTGTTTTATTTGGTGTTATTGGGTTTAATTATTTAGGAGTGCGAGAGTTTCCTTCTGTTGATCCTCCTGTAATTACTGTTCGCACAAGTTATACCGGTGCCAACGCTGATGTTATTCAGTCGCAAATTACCGAACCGTTAGAGAAAGCCATTAATGGTATTGATGGAATTAGAACTTTATCCTCTTCATCAAATCAAGGCTCAAGTATTATTACTGTTGAGTTTAATTTAAGCTCTAATTTAGAAGCAGCTGCTAATGATGTACGCGATAAAGTTTCGCAAGCAGTAAAGCAATTGCCTCAGGATATTGACGCGCCGCCAGTTGTTTGTAAAGCAGATGCCAATTCTGATCCAATTATTTCAATGACTTTAGTAAGTGATACCCGTTCCTTATTGGAAGTGAGTGATTATGCTGAGAATGTACTATCTCAAAATTTACAAACTATCTCTGGTGTAAGTGCAGTGCAAATTTGGGGGCAACGCCGCTATTCGATGCGGATACGTTTGCGGCCAGATCGATTAGCTGCCTATAATTTGACACCATTAGATGTGAAATTAGCGCTGGATAGGGAAAATGTAGATTTACCTTCCGGTAAGATTGAAGGAAATAAAACCGAGCTAACCGTTAATACTATTGGGCGCCTATCAACAGTTACCGAATTTGAAACCATGATTGTTAAAGAAAGCAATAATAGTGCTGTTCGATTAAGAGATGTGGCAAAAGTTGAATTGGGCGCCGAGAATGAATCTACTGTTTTAAAAGAGTCTGGTATTCCAATGGTAGGATTAGCATTAGTTCCATTGCCAGGTGCAAATTATATTGATATTTCAGATGAATTTTATAAACGATACGAAGTATTAAAAAAAGAATTACCAAAAGATTATACCATCAATATTGCCCTAGATAATACGCGTTTTATTAAAAAATCAGTTACCGAAGTAGGGGAGACTTTAATTATTGCTTTACTACTCGTAATCTTAATTATCTATTTATTTTTTAGAGATTGGTTAATTGCCTTCCGTCCTTTAATTGATATTCCTGTTTCTTTAATTGGCGCTTTCTTTATTATGTATTTAATGGATTATTCTATTAATGTTTTAACCTTATTAGCTATTGTATTGGCCACTGGATTAGTTGTGGATGATGGTATTGTGGTTACTGAAAATATTTTCAAGAAATTAGAAAAAGGCTTGTCTCCAAAAGATGCAGCCATTGAAGGAACTCGAGAAATTTATACTGCTGTTATTATTACCTCGTTAACTTTAGCAGCCGTTTTTATGCCAGTAATTTTTTTAGAAGGATTTGTAGGTCGCTTGTTTAGAGAGTTTGGAGTTGTAATTGCTGGAGCGGTTTTAATTTCAGCTTTTGTATCGTTAACCTTAACTCCTATGTTAAATGCTAAGTTGGTTCGAAAAGATCATAATAAACGCAGTAAGTTTTATGTCTGGTCTGAGCCATTTTTTGTAGGTTTAGATAATTGGTTTAAAAACTCAGTGACTAATTTTTTACAAAAGCGTTGGTGGGCCTTAATTATTTTAGCTATTTCTACTGGGTCAATATTTTACTTTGGTTCTCAATTAAAATCAGAATTGTCTCCTTTGGAAGATAGGAATTGGTTGCGTATGTTAGTGACTATGCCCGAGGGAACTTCCTTTGAATCTACAGATGCATTAATGGATAGAATATCCACGTTTGTAGGCGATTCTGTTGCAGAAAAAGCAGTTTGTTTAACCGTTACGGCTCCAGGTTTTGCTGGTTCTGGTGCAGTTAATACCGGTTTTGTTAGATTAGCCTTAACACAATCACAAGACAGGAAACGTGCTCAAAATGAAATCGCAAATTACATTACAAAAAATCTAGCTCAATTTCCAGAAGGTAAAGTGTTTGTAATTCAAGAGCAGTCAATTTCTTCAGGTGGCGGACCAAAAGGTGCTTTGCCAGTTCAGTTTGTTTTGCAAACAAATGATTTTAATAAGCTAAGAGAAAAGTTGCCAAAGTTTTTAGAAGCAGCAAATAAGAACCCGATTTTTCAGGGCGTTGATGTGAATTTGAAATTTAATAAACCTGAGTTAGTGATTGAAATTGATAGAGATAAAGCTAAAACAATGGGTGTGAGTATTGCGGATGTGGCTCAAACTATTCAATTGGCATTAAGCGGCCAACGATTTGGTTATTATATAAAAGCTGATAAACAATATCAAGTTATTGGTCAGGTAAACCGCCAAAACAGAGATAATCCTGATGATATTAAGGATTTATTTGTGAGAAATGTTAAAGGTGAAATGATTCAATTAGATAATATTATCTCAATAGTTGAAAGAATTAGTCCGCCACAATTGTATCATTACAATCGTTATCAATCTGCAACTATACAAGCAGGTTTAGCACCCGGTAAAACAATTGGTGATGGCATTGCAGCTATGAATGACATTTCGAAGCAAGTGTTGGATGATAGTTTCACAACTTCGTTAACTGGTGCCTCAAGAGATTTTCAAGAAAGTTCTTCTAATATTTTATTTGCTTTTGTTTTAGCTTTAGTTTTAATTTATTTATTGTTAGCTGCTCAATTTGAAAGTTTTGTAGAACCTTTGATAGTTATGTTAACTGTTCCAATGGCTTTATCGGGAGCGTTATTTTCACTTTGGTATTTTAATGAAACTTTAAATATATTTAGTCAAATTGGAATGATTATGTTGATTGGCTTAGTAACTAAAAATGGTATTTTAATTATTGAATTTGCAAATCAATTACGAAAAAAAGGATTGAATGTAAAACAAGCTTTAATTGAAGCGTCCACAGCACGTTTACGTCCAATTTTAATGACAAGTTTAGCAACCATGTTAGGAGCACTGCCCATTGCAATGGCTTTGGGTGCTGGTGCCAAAAGCAGAATGGGAATGGGAATTGTTATTATTGGAGGATTATTGTTATCAATGGTGTTAACGCTATTTGTTATTCCTGCAATCTATTCTTATTTAGTAAAAGAT
>JBIKOX010000051.1:0-15481 GCA_044357775.1 Bacteroidia bacterium
CCTATAGTTTCTACTCCTGCTGCTGGTACTTGGCAAGTGCCTACTATTTATACCGCTAGCGATGATGGTAGTTTAAATGGTGATAACCCCGTGAGTTATTATTATATGAATGATAATACATTTGCAGCTTCTGATTTTAATAATTTATATTTTGTTGGCTGCAATCCTGCTGTTATGGGCATTAATACAAGCCAAGTAAATATTGCTTGTGCTGGATTAACTAATGGTTCTGCAACTGCCATTCCAGTTGGAGGAACGGCACCTTATACATATACATGGACAACAGTACCAGCTCAAAATGGAGCTACTGCTACAAATTTAGGTGCAGGTGCATATACCGTAACTGTAAAAGATGCGGCGTTAAATATTGCTCAAGCAATAGTTACAATACAAGTTCAACCTTTATTTATAACGAGTGCTAATTCTTTAACAATTAATTCAGGCTCATCCGTTAATTTAGCATTAACTTCAAATTTACCCTCTACATTTAGTTGGTTGGCAGCTAATAATAGTAATGTTACAGGCGAGAGTTTAACAACTCAAACTTTAACTACAATTACTAACACACTTACAAATACTTCCAGTGTGGCTCAAGTTGTAACATACACTATTATACCAACAGCTGCATCGGGTAATTGTGCAGGAACTCCACAAATTTTAAGTATTACGGTTAATCCTCTTTTACTTACAATTGCTACTTCGCAACAAAATGTTACTTGTAATGGTTATAATAATGGTGTGGCTTGGGTTAATATCAATAGTGGCACAGCACCATACACATATAGCTGGAGTACAAGCCCCCCTGCACAAACAACACAAACCGTTACAGGTTTAGCTGCTGGAACCTATAGTTGTTTTGTAAGCGATGCAACAGGTCAAACGGTTACTGCAACATTAACTATTACTCAACCTTCGGCACTATCAAATTTTACTGCAACTGTTATAGCAAATGGTTCATGTAACGGTAACCCAATAGGTAGTGCACAGGCAAATACTCCTGTGGGCGGCACACCGCCTTATACTTATTTATGGAGCACAAGTCCAGCTCAAACAACTCAAACAGTAACAGGTTTAGCAAATGGTACTTTCACAGTATTTGTTGCCGATTTTAATAATTGTGTTATTCAAAGCACAGTTGCTATTAACCCACTAGTGCAGTATAATGTTAATTTTAATGCAACACAAACATTATTTGCAGGACCGCCATTTATTGCACAATTTACTAATACTACATCTAATCCATCAAATTATAATTTTGTTTGGGATTTTGGAGATGGTGTTACTCTTAGTTCAAATAACGCGTCTGTTTCTCATCAATACCAATACAATGGCTTGTATACTGTAAAATTAATAGCTACATCAATTAGTACTGGATGCCAAGATTCATTGATAAAAGCAGGTTATATTTTTTGTACAGGCGGCGTATCTTGCAACATTACAGCAGTTTTTACACCATCAACAAATACGAATGCTTGCGCAGGTGATAGTACTTTGTTAACATGCACTAATAGTGGTAGCATTACTTATCAATGGTATTTAAACGGCTCAGCAATTAATGGTGCTGTTGCAAGTACTTATTATGCAGCTCAAAGCGGCAATTATCAGGTAGCAGTTACCAATTCAGTTTGCACTGATTTTTCTAATCAAGTAACCATCACGTTTAATGCGCCGCCACAAGCGCCAGTTATAACATCAACTGGTAATGTTACCCAGTGTTTAGGAGGTTCCGTTGTATTAAATGCGTCCTCGGGCTATTCAAGTTATGTATGGTCAACTGGCGCAACAAGCCAATCTATTTCAGTTAACGGTTCGGGTATTTATAGTGTTATAGGTAAAAACACATTTGGATGTGGTACAACATCACAACCATATTCGCTTAATTTTTCTGCAGCACCAGCTACCCCTATTTGTTTAGTAACGGTTGATACAACATCGCTTTACAATCAAGTAATTTGGGATAAGCCTGCTACAACTGCCATTGATAGCTTTAAAATTTATAGAGAAACAATGACTAATGTGTTTTCGTATTTAAATTCAGTGGCCTATGATTCTTTAAGTATTTATAATGACTTTGCTGCTAATCCAAATGTAACATCTTATAAATATAAAATAGCTGCTATTGATACTTGTGGTAACGAAACATTATTAAGCAATTATCATAACACCATCCATTTACAATATTTAGGGGCAGGTAATTTACAGTGGACTGTATATTCTATCGAAAATGAATTAAATCCTGTATTATATTATATGGTATTAAGAGATGATAATAGCAGTGGTAATTTTTTACCAATAAGCTCAACCATACCTGGAGGAAATAGTTCGTTTACAGATATTAATTTTTCTTCTTATCCAAATGCTGCTTACAGAGTGGATGTTGTTTGGAACAGAACCTGTGTTCCAGCTAAGCTAACAAATACATCGCAATCTATATCTCGTTCAAATGTTAAAAATGTTCAGGCTCCAACTAATTTAGGTCAGGTAGATTTAAGCAAATTTGTCGCTGTTTATCCAATGGCTGCTAGTTCTATCATTAATGTTAGGATTAACACAAGTTTCATTACTAATGCGATGATTGAGTTATATGATGCTACGGGAAAATTAATTGCGCAACAAAAAGTAGTTAATGAGTATAGCTCACTTAATATAAGTGAATTTGCAAATGGTATTTATACAGTGCGAGTGATTACAGAAAATGAACAAACTGTAAAACGAATAGTTAAACAATAGCAATTAATTGATTTATTGTTTAAATTAAACAAGCTGCGTTAGTAATAATGCAGCTTTTTTTATCAGAGAAAAACTGAGGTGCAGATTTAAAATCTGAATTACAACCAATTTTAATTACTTTAATAAAAAGTAGTTAAAATTATTTCTAAAACTATCAAACTAATACCTAATTTTACTTCATGAAAGGTTTTAATGTTCGTGTATATGGTATTTTTATTCATGAAAATAAATTACTAGTATCCGACGAGCATATCAAGGGCATGAACATCACAAAACTTCCAGGTGGAGGCTTAGAATACGGCGAGGGTACTCATGACTGTTTGGTCAGGGAATTTAAGGAAGAATTAGATTTAGATATTGAAGTAGTTTCTCATTTTTATACAACTGATTTTTTTGTGAATTCTGCATTTAGTTCAAATAACCAAGTACTAAGTATTTACTATATGGTTAAACCTAAAGAAGTTTTTAATACACAAACAGTAAAATTTAAAATTGCAACAAAGTTGTTTGATTTTGAGAAAAAAATGGAAGGTGCGCAATCTATGAGGTGGGTTGAAATGGAGAAAATTTCAGATAATGATTTTACCTTTATTATTGATAAAAGAGTAGGGGAAATGCTTTCCAATAAACTCAAGTAAATCAATACATATAATCACTATTGCACAATTATTTTTTTAACGCCCAATAATTGATTACTAATTATTCTAACAAAATAGGCTCCGGAATTTAGTTCTAAATCTAATTCTATTTTTTCACGATCAGTGTTTTGTGAAAAAACTACTTTACCCATCACATCAATTAACTCAATGGTTTTTGTATTTATGTCATTGTCAAAAACCATCGTAAAATTGCCATTATTAATAGTTGGATACAACTTATAGTTATAAGTTTTTGCTTTACTATTATCCATCATACCAGTTACAATACTAGTAATAGATGTTTCCCAAATTCCTCTCCCAAACGTAGAAACATATACTTTGTTGAGTGCCTGATTAAATTCGATATCGCTCACAATAACATTTGGTAATCCAAAGCTATTATTTACCCACGTTGCAGAGCCTGCGTTTAATGTATAAATTCCAATATCAGTTGCAATCATCAAATTGTTAGTGCCTGGTATTTGCTTTATGCAATTTACAGGCAAGTTTGGTAAATTATATGTTATATTTTGCCATGTTAATCCTCCGTCAACTGTTGTAAACACTTTATCTGTAGCAGAAAAACCAGCCATACTAACATACGCTATATTTTCGTTACTTGCGTTAATTTCAATACCGGTGTAATACAAACTATCAGGCAAGTTATTAGTGATATTGGTAAAAGTTGCGCCGCCGTTTGTGGTTTTAAAAACAATACCATTTGTGCCATTTTCAAAGCGAACACGTCGCGCTGCATAAATTACCTGACTATTACTATTTGAAACTGCTAAGGCTGATATTTCTGTGTTTTGAGCAGTTAAGGTATTTGAATAAATTGATGCTAATGGAGACCAGTTATCTCCATAATCGGACGACATAACAATATTTTCATTTCCAATATACATGACACCTGGATTATTAACATCTGCAACAACAGGTGTAACCCATTCCGACTGTTCAAAATTTGGATTGGTATTTGGCCAAAAAGTACCTGAACCATTATTATAACTTTTGTAAAAATTTCCATACTGACTGCTTCCAAAAACATCTGTTGTGCTTGTTGGGAACAAACAATTATCCATTCCGTCGCCACCAAAAATAGTTGTCCAACTTCCACTATTGTAATACATCGATGCATTATCCTGAGCACCCGCAATTAATTGCTCAGTAGTATTTTTTGAACTTGACAATCTATAAAACGAAGAAATTTGTATGTTATCATTCATTTTAGTCCAAACTGTAGGCCAAGCAGAAGTGTTCCATGAATCTGCAATCATAGCAGAGGTTTGATAAACGCCACCATCACTGCAAACAAAATAATTTCCGCTTAAGGGATTTCTTTCAATGAAATGTATATCGCCATGCAAAGTTGCGCCATATTGAGTTGTCCAATGCGACATTGGTAAAAATGAATTTGCTCCATCATTTGATGCCCACATGTTTACGCCACCAACGTAAATAGTTTGTTCATCATTATAATCAACTAATAAACCTAAATCATAATTACCCTGACCTCCAGAATTACCACCAGTTCCTCCTTCCAATACATTATTAAATGGAGGAATAAAAATCCAATTTAAACCTGCATCCACCGTTTTGTAAATGCCATATAAACCATTTGAAACATCAACACACATAGCGTAAATTACATTATGATTTGATGGCGAAATAGCTAATTTTACTCGTTGTATAGCACCTGTTAATGGCATATTGGTATTAAGCATAGTCCAAGTATTTCCAAAATCAGTTGATTTATAAACACCTGCGTTTCCAATATTTGATGTTAAAACCCAACCTGTTGCTGCGTAAATAATATTTGGATTAACAGGATCTTGATGCATATCCCAAAATAATGAATCTAACTTTTTTGTCCATGTTGCTCCTGCATTGGTAGATTTATACATTCCACTAACGCCACAAGCTACAATTTCATTTGTATTAGTTGGATTGATTAAAATTTTTCGAATAAGCGAGGCGTCGCCATTTGTTAAGTTATATGTTAAACCAGTTTGCGCCCATGTTAAACCACCATCAATTGTTTTATAAACACCTAAACCATAATGTGTATGTCGCTTTCTTCCATTCAATTGCAAACTCACGCCAATGTATTCAAAATCGCAAACCGAAATATAGATTTCATTTGGGTTTATTGGATTTATGGAAATGTCGCTAATTCTGTTTATTGGTAAGTTATCCGTTAAGGGTGTCCATGAAGCACCATTGTTCGTTGTTTTCCATACACCACCTTGTGCTACACCAACAAAAAAAGTAGTAGGGTTGGTTGGATGAAAAGCAATACAATTTATTCTACCAATTCCATTTTCCATATAACCGGTTTGATTATTTGGTAAAATATTTGGGCCAAAAGGTGTCCAAATTGCCGACGAGTTATTTTTAGATTGCTGTTGTTTGTAATTAGCCATTTTTATGGCTTCATTTATATATTCATCAAAGCCGGCAGGTTCACCTTTCGTGTTGGTATGCAGCTCCATTTCCTGCTCCCAACGTTTATAATTTTTCCAATATTTTTCTGAATTTAAATCATGGTTTTTTTTAAAATCGTTAAATTGATTTTTTAATTCGTTAAAAGTTAATGCTTGATTGCTTTTGTTTGTATAGAAAGTTTGTGCAAAAAAGCATTCACTGAAAAACATGCAATAAAAAAGAAAAAAGAAATATCTCATTTGTATAAATTTTTAATTTGAAAAGTTAGCTAATATTTATCAGATAATATATTTGAACTGTAATTTAAAAAGATTTTTTTAAGCAGGAACCTCAATAGTTGTTTTAAAAATAAATGTTGCCGGACCTTGCAACCAAATATTGTAAAAAGTATTTTCAAGTACTTTATCAAATTTTACATTTAGATGACCACCTAAAGTTTTTATACCGCAATTATTTTTATCAGTACTTACACCTTTTAAAGCGGCTACCAATGCGGCTGCGGTAACACCTGTTCCGCAAGACAAGGTTTCATTTTCAACGCCTCTTTCGTAAGTGCGGACAAATAATTCATTATCAATTTTCTCAATAAAATTCACATTAGTTCCTTCAAAAATAAAACGATCGTTATTTCTAATCTTTTTACCTTCTTTAAAAACATTAAACTCCTCAAGATTGTTTACGAATTTTACATAATGTGGTGAACCGGTATTTAAATAAAAATAATTCTCTCCAACTTCCACTTGCCTTACATCATTCATTTTTAAAGAAACCAAATCAGTATCAATTTTTGCTTCATGAATTCCATCAATTGCTAAAAATTTAGCTTCAGAATTTATAATGCCTAAATATTTTGCGAAGGCAGTAATGCATCGTCCACCGTTACCGCACATGCTACTTTCATTACCATCACTATTAAAATAAACCATTTTAAAATCAATTCCTGGCTCTAATTCTAGTAATATTAAACCATCTGCACCTATACCAAAACGCCTATTGCACAACCATTTTATGTGTTCAGTAGTTAACGAAATATTTTTTTCACGATTATCTAAAAGCACAAAATCATTTCCTGTACCTTGATATTTGTAGCAATGTAACTGCATCATGAAAATTAATTTATTTTAGCTAATAAATCAGAGTCTTGAACTAACTCCATTGATTTAAACTCAGTACCAGCAGAAATTTTATAAACGAAATCATCATTTTTTAAATAATAATTATCATCTACTTTGTAAATTGTAATGCTGCTAAAATCAGATAAGCCATATAAAATAACTCTGTTGCGAGTCATGCGATATCCTTTTGAATTCAAAGGTGTTTTCCAAAACTCAACAAAAAATAAGTTTGGATAATCAGTACTAGAAACTCCAGCTAATTGTCCTGTAAGGGTATCACGTTTTAGATTGGCATCTAAATCAATTACTTTAATATTTTTAACAGATAATAATTCTTCTTGCGCAACTGTAATATCTTCTTCATTTAACAATGCATCTACTTCGTTATAATTAATGTTTGGGGAATTTTTAATATTAATAGACGATTTTTTAACAACCTTAGAACGATTTTTATCAGAAGAATTTAATGGAGGTAGAGATTGTTCAACAATTTTTATATTGTCAATATTTGGCTTGTTAAATTTCTTCAAATAATCATCTATTTTAAATATAAAGAAAGCCACACCGGAAAGCAAGCCTATAGAAACTCCAAAAACAAAAGGCGGTATTTTATATTTAAATCTCATTTTAAACTAGGTATTAAATTTACAAATAATTCTTAAATTATTTTCAACTATTTATCGATAGTTATAAGCAATTTATTTTTTTATTGCACAAAAAAAGTAACAAATTTTTAACTCAAAAATGTACAAAATCATTGCTGCCGTTAAGTATTGTTAAAAGCAATTTTAAAATATACCTTCTGATTTAATTTTGCGTTATTCAATTAAATATAAAAAAACAATAACCATGAAAAAAGTATTCTCATCTTTATTAATTGGCGCTTTTGGAGGTGCTATTGTATTAGTTGGTAATTATTACTTTGCTAATTCAACTACTAATCAACTCACTAATTACAATCCGTATTCAACTCCTATTCAACTCGCAAATTATAATAGAACTGGTGCAACAAGCGCTCCTGATTTTATCCTCTCTGCCGAAAAAACAGTAAACTCTGTAGTTCATATAAAAACAATTGTGGAGCATAAAAATAATTTAGCTTATGATCCATTTCAGGATTGGTTATTTGGCGGCAGACAACGCCAGCCTAACATGATGCAGGGAAGTGGAAGCGGAGTCGTAATTAGTCAGGATGGTTACATTGTAACCAATAATCATGTGGTAGATGATGCCGTTAAAATTGAAGTGGTATTAAACGATAAGCGAACTTACATGGCCGAAGTTATAGGAACAGATCCAAATACTGATTTAGCACTCTTAAAAATTAAAGAAAGCAGTTTGCCGTTCGTAAATTATGGAAATTCTGACGATGTAAAAATTGGTGAATGGGTTTTAGCAGTTGGTAATCCATTTAATTTAAATTCAACCGTTACTGCCGGAATTGTTAGTGCAAAAGGTCGAAATATAAATATTTTAGAGCATAACGCACAAGGAGGAAATTTAGCTCCAATTGAATCGTTTATTCAAACAGATGCTGCTGTAAATCCAGGAAATAGCGGCGGCGCCTTAGTTAGTACTTCGGGAGAATTAGTTGGAATTAACACTGCCATTGCTTCAAATAATGGTTCTTATCAAGGATATTCATTTGCTATTCCTGTAAATTTGGTAAAAAAAGTAGTAGCTGATTTAATTGAATTTGGTGCGGTTCAGCGCGCATTTATTGGATTAAGTATACAAGATATCGATTCTCGCTTTGCTGAAGAAAAAAATATTAAACAATTAAAAGGTGCATATATTAACGGATTAACAGAAAATGGAGCAGGGGAAGAAGCCGGAATAAAAATTGGAGATGTAGTTACTAAAATTGAAAATGTTACTGTAAAAAGCACTTCAGAGTTATTGGAACAAATTGGGAAATTTAGACCAAGCGATAAAATTAATGTAACCATCATTAGAAATGAAGAAGAACTAGTTTTATCTGTCGTTTTAAAAAACAAAGCCAATACCTTGGGAATGATAAAAAAAGCTGAAGTGTATAAAACTTCTTCCAATTATTTAGGTGCTGTATTTGAAGAGTTAAATACGGAAGATTTATCAAAATATAATATCAAAGGAGGAGTAAAAATTGCTAAACTACAGCCTGGTAAATTAGCTAATGCTGGTATCAAGGAAGGTTTTATTATTTTATCGGTTGATAAAAATAAAGTTACTAATATGAAAGATATTCAAACGCTTCTCGAAAATAAAACTGGTGGCGTCTTAATTGAAGGAATGTATCCAAACGGAATGAAAGCGTATTACGGTTTCGGTTTATAAAATATTTTTATCGACGGCAATTAGTTTCATATAATAGTATTTTTTTGTTAAATATGTAGTTGCTCGAATCGCTAGATTTTGACGTATTAAAAAAATAAAAAACTTAATCAATTAATAATCAAGTTAATACATAATTGGAAAAACGCTCTTTTTTTCATATATTTGTTGGCTTATAAAACCTATCAAAAAAACATGAGACAGCTAAAAATAACCAAATCAATTACCAATCGCGAAAGCGCATCTTTAGATAAATATCTTCAAGAGATTGGTAGAGAAGAATTAATTACAGCAGAAGAAGAAGTTGTTTTAGCAAAAAAAATTAGAGATGGGGATCAGGAAGCTTTAGAAAAATTGACTCGTGCAAATTTACGTTTCGTTGTATCGGTTGCAAAGCAATATCAAAATCAAGGTTTAAGTTTACCAGATTTAATTAATGAAGGGAATTTAGGTTTAATTAAAGCGGCTCGTCGTTTTGATGAAACTCGTGGTTTTAAATTTATTTCTTATGCTGTGTGGTGGATTCGTCAATCAATTTTACAAGCATTAGCAGAACAATCTCGTATTGTACGTTTACCATTAAATCAAGTAGGATCATTAAATAAAATTAACAAGGCTTATTCTAAATTAGAACAAGAATTTGAGCGCGAACCAACAGCTGATGAAATTGCAACTTTATTAGATTTACCAATTGATAAAGTATCTGATACAATGAAAGTATCTGGTCGTCATGTAAGTATGGATGCGCCATTTGCAAATGGTGAAGAAAGTTCATTATTAGATGTATTAGTAAATCATGATTCACTAAAAGCTGATGCTGGTTTAATAATGGAGTCTTTATCAAAAGAAATTGATAGAGCATTATCTACATTAACAGAAAGAGAAAGAGACGTGGTTAAATTGTTTTTTGGAATTGGTTTAAACCACGGTTTAACTTTAGAAGAAATTGGTGATAAATTTGATTTAACTCGCGAACGTGTTCGTCAAATTAAAGAAAAAGCAATTCGTCGTTTACGTCATAGCTCACGAAGTAAATTACTTCAACAATATTTAGGATAAAATTAATTTATTATCAACTAAAATTAAAGCAAACATCATCAAGATGTTTGCTTTTTTTATGGAAGTAATTTTACTCTATTTTTAGAAAAAGTTAGAATTATTTGTGTAAATTTTGTATAATTATTGTAGAATGAAAGATTTGTGCCTCCTTCTTAATAAAATATAAGATTAATAATTTATATTTATCATAAACTAAATTACACTACATGAAATTTATTACTTATACTTTTTTAGGGTTATTGTCTTGCATTCAAATAAATACTAATGCACAAGGGCAACTTTCTGAGCCATTAAAAGCTAGAAAACAATTTGTTATGCCAGCTAATCTTTCTGCAAACGATTATTCAACAAAAACTATTGTATTTAAAGTAAAACCGCAGTACAGAAATAGTATTAGCAATACTAAAAGCAATAATGCATTATTAGATCAAGTGCTAGCCTATTTGGGAGTAAACACGTTTAGTAAAAAATTCCCAAAGCATAATCCTCCTGAAAGAACTCATAACGAATTAGGTCAGGCTTACGCAGATTTGTCACTAATTTATGAATTAAAATATGCCAATAACATTAGTATGGAAGATGCTGTCAATCAAGTTTTGGCAACTAATATTATGGAATTTGCAGAGCCACATTATATTTATAAAATGCATAATTTTATTCCAAATGACCCCGCAGCAAATTCAACGTCAAATACTACTGGGCAAAATGGTTTTTTTACTCGAATAAGAGCTTATGCTGCATGGGATTTAGCTTTAGGTGGTTCACAAGGAAATGCAAATGTTGTTATTGGAATTGTTGATTCAGGAACTGATACAGATCATCCAGATTTAGTAACACAATTTAAGAACAATACAGCCGATCCAATAAATGGTATTGATGATGATTTAGATGGTTACATTGACAATTATACTGGTTACGATTTAGCAGGCGCTGATTATAACACGGTTGTTGGAGATAATAATACAAATATTATGGGCGCTAATAATAACCATGGTTCTCATGTTTCTGGTTGTGCAAGTGCAGCTACAAATAATAGTATAGGCGTTGCAGGTATAGGATTTAACTGTAAATTACTTCCTGTAAAATGTTCAGCAGATAATGATACAAGAGCGTCAGGATCTGGCTATATTATTACTGGTTATGAAGGTATTACTTATGCAGCAGATCATGGGGCAAAAATAATTAATTGTTCATGGGGTGGAACCTCAGGAGGATCTTTTGGTCAAACGGTAGTGGATTATGCAACAATTAATAAAAACTGTTTAGTAGTTGCATCTGCAGGAAATTCTAATCTTGATGAAAAAAATTATCCAGGCTCGTTTAACTATGTGCTTTCGGTAGCGGCTACCAATTCAACATCAGATACTAAAGCAACATTTTCAACGTATAATTATGATGTGGATATTAGTACACCTGGAAATAATATTTATACGACACTCTATAATAATTCATATGGTTTAATGAGTGGCACTTCCATGTCATCGCCTATTACTGCAGGTGGTGCAGGATTAGTGCAATCAAAATTTAACTATACTAACGCTCTACAAATTGGCCAACGTTTAAAACAAACATCTGATTATCATTATTCAACTGGCGCAAACATTACAGGTGCAGGTAATACAGGTGCGGCATTTCAAAACAAATTGGGTAAAGGTCGAATGAACTTGCAGAGAGCTTTAACCGATCCTAACACGCCATCCGTTGTTTTTGCAAACAGAGTAGTTGTTGATCATAATGATAACGCACTTGTTATTGGCGACAGCTTATTTATTACAGGCGATTTCATAAATTATTTATCTCCAACTTCAAATTTAACTGCAAGTATTACAGCCGTTGTTGGTGCTGCTTATGTAGCAACTATCGATAATAATACTAGTTTAGGTGTTATCAATACACTTGCTACTGCCAATAATAATGCCGATCCTTTTAAATTTAAAATTAATACAGGTACACCTGATAATGCTTTAATTACCTTCCAGGTTACTCTAAAAGATGGAACTTATACCGATAAGTATTTTTTTGATGTTATTGTCAATGTAGATTATGTTAACATTGCTATTAATGATGTAGCAACAACTATAACGAGTAAAGGTAAAATTGGATACAATGCTGATGGTCAATTGCAAGGTTTAGGATTTTCTTACTTGGGAACAGATTTATTGTATGAAGCTGGTTTGATGATTGGCTCATCTAGCACTAAGGTTTCAGATTCTTTTAGAGGAGCAACAGCTGGGGCTGCTGATGCAGATTTTCAAACATCTATAAAAGCCTATAAAGTGCTACCAAGTACATTTTCAGAATTTGATGTTCGCGGTCGTTTTAATGATGTTCCAGGGGTACCAACACAAAGTTTATTAGTAACTCATAATGCATATGCTTGGACAACGGCAGGAAACAGGAAATATGTCATAGTAGAATATAGTATTAAAAATACGGCTTCAACTACATTGTCTAATTTATATGCCGGTATTGCTGCCGATTGGGATATTGATGCAACCACATCAGCCCAGAATAAATCGGATTATGTTGCTTCTAAGAAAATGGGATACGTCTATTCAACAGTGGCGGGTGGCAAATTTGCAGGAATTAAATTGCTAACAAATACAGCACCAGCAGTTTGTTATCATATAGATAATACTGCGGGCGGCGGTGGAGGAGTTGATGTTAACGACGCAGCAAATTACTATGGAACTGCTGATAAGTATACAACTTTATCTACCAATAGGTACCAAGCTGGGTTAACTGGAGCAACAGGTGGAGATGTCATTGAAGTCATGAGTTCTGGGCCTTTCAATATTGTTGCAGGAGATAGCGTTAAAGTGGCTTTTGCATTAATTGCAGGAGATAATTTAATTGATATTACAAAAAGTGCAGACAGTGCTCAAGCTCATTATGCATTACCAGTGCCGACAGCAAATTTTGCAACTGCTGCAACAAAATGTGTTGGTAGTGCTTTCACAATTTCTGATGCTTCAACAAATTCTCCAACAAGTTATAATTGGTCTTTCCCAGGCGGATCGCCAGCTACTGCAACTACTCAAAGTGCTTCAGTAACCTACACAGCTGCAGGAACCTACACGATAACTCATACATCAACAAATGCTGCAGGAACAAGTGTACCCGTTACGCAAACAATTTCTGTAAGTGCAAACCCAAACATAACTGCAAACAGTGTTTCGGTATGCCCGGGAGCCGCAGCGGTTCTTAGCGCTAGTGGTGCTAGCAGCTATCAATGGAACACAGGGGCAACTAGTGCATCTATTTCAGTTACGCCTTCTGTTGCAACAAATTATACTGTAACCGGAACTAATGCAGCTGGTTGTGCTAATACCAAAACGCTTTCTTTATCTTTAAATCCACTGCCTAATTTAATAGCGACATCTTCAACTATTTGCGCAGGTTATTCCGCAGTATTATCTGCAAGTGGAGCAAATACGTATACTTGGAGTAATGGAGCCACTACTTCAACGGTTTCAGTAAATCCTACTATCTCAACAAATTATACGGTAACTGGTGCTAGTAATTTAGGATGTGCAACCTCTAAAACTTTAGCAATTACTGTTAATGCGCTGCCAAATGTATCATCTACATCTGCAACTATTTGCGCCGGTGCCAGTGGGACGCTATCTGCAAGTGGAGCTTCCACGTATGTTTGGAGCACGGGAGCAACAGGAGTAGACTTAATTATTAATCCTACGTCTTCGTCAAATTATACAGTTACAGGAACATCTGCAAGTGGTTGTGTAAACAGTTCAACTACATCTATTACAGTTGGCAATGCGCCATCAATATCAGTAAATTCTTCAATTATTTGTGCAGGTTCTTCTGCAACCTTGTCAGCACTTGGAGTTACAACTTACACATGGAACACAAATTCTAATTCCTCAAATATTGTAGTTAATCCTTTAAGCACTACCGTTTATACAGTAACCGGAAATCTTTCTGGTTGTGCCATTGCAGCCGTTCAAACGGCAACAGTTAATGTAAATTCTTTACCTGTTGTTTCCTTATCCTCCGTTTCAGGACCAATTTGTGTTAACAGTGCTAATGTGGCATTATCTGGAAATCCTGCAGGAGGTGTGTTTTCTGGTACAGGAGTTTCAGGATCAATTTTTGACCCCGTTGTTTCTGGTGCGGGTGTATTTGTAGTGAGTTATGATTATACCGATTTAAATTCATGTTCTGCAACCGCTTCAAATTCCATAAGTGTTAATCTATGCACAAGCATTGAAGAATTAAACCCTACTTATGTTTTAATTTATCCGAACCCTGTAACTAATGAAATTAATATTACTATTAATGCTGCTTTTAGTAACCAAACATTAATTGAATTATATGATGGTATTGGTAAATTAATAATGACCGAAAATGCAGTAAGCAATACTACGGTGATAGATATGCATTTGCTATCTTCTGGTTTATATACCGTTAGATTAATTTCAAATGGTAATGCGGTATCGCAACGAATTATAAAAAATTAATATAAATAGGTTAGTTCTTAATAAAAAAATAAGTGTTAGTTATTTTAAATAACTAACACTTATTTTTTGTCTAGTTTAAAGTCGAAATACTAAGGTCTTTTGATGTCTTTTAATATAGGATGATCGCTGTCAGTAAATGAAATAAGTGTATATTCTACAGGCGTACCAACAGGAAAAGCCGATTCAGAATTTAACTGATAAAAATAGTAAGATTTTCCAGTTCCCTCCTCTGTTAATTTGCAAACATCTTTACCAATAAAGCTTTTTCTAACAATTATTCCTTTTTTAGTTTCTTCTTTCATACATTTATAATTTTTAAATTAGGCTTAAATATAAATAAATTTTTATGAAAAAAAATATTTTAGTATTCTTTTTATTGGTATCCTTTTTAGGTTTCAGTAAATCTGAAATTCCGAAAGATTCTTTAATTCATTGTCTTAACAAAGCTAATAAGGACAGTAATAAGGTAAAGCTTCTGCACCAACTAGTTTTATTAATTCAGAATAACAATCCTAAGGAAGCTCTAACGTATGCAGAACAAGCTGTTACATTAAGTGAAATCTTAAATTTTAATGTTATAAAAAGTTATGATTATTTAGCTTGGATTTATAAAAATTTATCCCAGTATGATAAAAGTTTGGGGGTATATTATAAAGCTGAGGTAATAGCTGCAAATTATAAATCACCAACAAAAGAACAA
>JBIKOX010000258.1:0-3400 GCA_044357775.1 Bacteroidia bacterium
TAAATAAAAAAAGCAAGCTGTTTCAAACTTGCTTTTTTCCGTGACCACGATGGGAACTGAACCCGTGTAATTTAACGATTTTAAAAAGTGCTAAAACGTACTGAATTTAAAGGAAACCTTTGTTTTGTTGATATACTTAAAAACGCAATAATTCGTATAAACACACTTTTGGTTAACTAACGGTTAACTAACTTATTTATTTTACCTATCTTTGAAGTCTTAAAAAGGCAAAAATATGGCAACTTTAAAATGTTTACTTCAAAGCAAAAATGATAACGCAAATATTTATATTCAGTTTTCAATAAATAGAAAACAAGTTTATAAAAGAAAAACGGGTTTTGTAATTAATTCAAAGGATTGGAGCGACACCAACGCACAACCAATTCAAAAAAGTCAAGAATTAAAAGCACTAAAATCAAAACTTGACAAATTAGCCAATTACTTAAATGATGCTTATAATAATTCAGTAAGCACAGGCGATGAAATAACAGGCGATTGGTTACAACTTCAAATTGATTTATTCAATAATAAAATACAGGTTATTGAATTGGATATTTTAACAAACTACACACAAAAATATATTGACGAAGCACCCTATAAACAAAATGCAAAAGGCGGAACGGGTTTAAGTGCTGGACGTATTCAAAATTTAAAACTATTCAAAAACACAATAAAGCGTTTTGAAGATGAGGTTTTAAAAAGCAAAAAAGTTTTGATAAAAAATGTTAATTTGAAATTTGCTGAACAATATAAAAGCTGGTTATTTAGTCAAAAATATTCTATTAATTACATTGGTAAAAACATCGATAACCTAAAAACTATTTGTATCGATGCTTTCAAGAATGATATTGAAACCTCAACCCAATTAAAAAATATTAAGTCAATTTCAGAACACAAAGCACCCGAGCAAATTATTTATTTAAGTGAAGATGAACAGGAATTAATAACCAATGCACCATTAATTCGTGAAGCGCTTATTAACGCCCGTAAATGGTTGTTACTTGGTTGTTTGATTGGGCAACGTGGAGGCGATTTGCTTAACATAACAGTTAAAAATATAAAAGAGTTAAACGGTATGAAAATAATTGAATTGAAGCAACAAAAAACAGGAAAGCTGGTTGCTATTCCTTTACTTCCCGAAGCACTTGAAATTATCGAAAGCGGTTTGCCTTATAAAATATCATTGCCTCGTTATAACGAATATATTAAAGACGTTTGTCAAGAAGCTGGAATTAATGAAATGGTAACAGGACGTATAAAAGAAACAAGCCGAAGCGCTACAACTATCCAAACCAAACCGAAATATAAATTCATTACTTCACACGTTTCAAGACGTTCTTTTGCTACTAATTTTTACGGACGTATTCCAACACCCGTATTAATGAATATAACGGCACACGGCACAGAAAAAATGTTTTTATCTTACATTGGTAAAACCACCTATGATAACGCTTATCAAATGTTAGAATATTTCAGTAAATTAGCACCAAAGGTAAAAACACCACCAGCAATGGAGGTTATAAGAAACACAGGCAACTAATAAACCAACACAGGCAAATGAATAAAATACCTAATTTATACAATGGAATAAATTTCAACACGTTACCAAAAGTAATATACGATGAGTTAATTACTAATAGTAATGATAGAGGTTTTACCGTAACAAAAAATGATAAAGGCGAAACTATAACTATTGATGGGGAATATTTACGCCCCTTTTTTATGTCTTTTAGTGAGGATTATAATTTTTATCTTAATCTAAAACATTACGAATATCTTGAACATAGATTAAAAAACGGCAACTGTTTCGACAAAGATTATAACAAATTAGACGTTCAAAATATTTATCCGTTTTATAAATATTATAATGACGGATTTTTAAAAGGCTACAATGAATTTGAAAATAGTTTAAAAAATCATACTGCATTATTCAATATAACCAACGAACAAATAGCCTTTAAAATATACTCTCGAGTTACACAAAGTGGATATATTAAAGAAAATGACGGGGGGTTTTTACTTGTAAGCGATAGTAGAGATAAAGAAATTGACGAAAAAATATGTAAAGAATATGGAATTAAATTTGTTATTAAAATTTATGAAGAAAACTTTTTTAAAAGTGGTTTTGAGGGAGGCGAATTTTATAAAGCTTGGGAAATTATTTTAAACAATCCTACGGTTTTTGAACCTATTTTTTTAAAAAATATTAAAAATGAAATAGAATTAATAGAACCCGAAGCGATAGATTTAAGCGATACAATAGCAATCGACAAAATACTTTATTTACAGAAACTTGGAGTTATTGATTTTTTAAGAGGGCAACAACCTTTTACAAGTGTTCCTGATAAAGTTGCTCAAATATTAAGTGCTATTACAGGCATAAAAATTGACTCAATACGTCCAATGCTTCGCCCAATAATAAACAATGATTTAGACGATAACAAGAACCCTTTAAATTCAAAAAAAGCGGTTAGCCGTGTAGAAAAACAGTTAATAAATATCGGTTTCAATCTTAATGAAACGAATTAGGGAAACCCTAAAAAAACCCTAATATCTATTTGTACTTCACTTTAAAAGTAAGTACAATGAACACACAAATTTTTTTAAACGGCATTACACTTGAACAGTTAGCCGAAGCGGTTGTAAAACTTCAACAACAACCAGAACCAGCACCTCAACCCGAAAACGAATTTATTACACGGGACGAGGTTTGCAAATTATTAAACTTCAATAAAACAAGTTTATGGAAACACACCAAAAGCGGTAAACTTTTGAGTTACGGCATTGGTAATCGTGTATTGTATAAAAGAGCCGAAGTATTGCAAGCCGTTAAACCTATTAATCATTAATATTATGATAAATAGTTTCTCACAGGCAACTTTTGCAAACCAATCAAAATGCTATTTTCAGTATTTGCAAAATCATATTGCTACTAATTCAATGGTTAGCAAAGCCACAGGAATACCTCAAAAAAACTTAACACGCTATAAAGCCATTTTGCAAAAGCAAGGTTTACTTTTTGAAGTGTATAAAGGTATTTGTAAACATACCAAATACCGAGCGACGTATTTAACAACAAACAAAAATTTAATACCAATTAAGTAATGGACATGGCAACACAAAAAGCCGTGCCAAAAACTTATATTGCTGAATATATTAAGTTAGATTTTTTTAATAATTCTAATTTAAAAACTGATATTCAAAACCGCATTTCGGTAGATATTGAAAGAAATTTTATAAACGCTTTAAACGAAATGCGAGGCGATAATAAAAGCGGTTTTGGTATATCATTTTCAGAAATTACACGTTTGGCAATGGCATATTTTTATAGTGAAATATTCACGGATAAAATAAAAGATAGTTATTATACACTTGAAATGGTTAAGGGTTTTTTTGATGG
>JBIKOX010000231.1:0-4166 GCA_044357775.1 Bacteroidia bacterium
TTTAATTGTTGGTGACAAAGCAACTAATTTTGAAAAACTATCTAAACTTGGATATGAAATGATTGAGTTAGATGCAAATGGAAATAAGGTTAATTAACCGTACTAAATAATTTGTCACATCGAGCGCAGTCGAGATGAAATTTATCGGTTCTCGACTCCGCTCGAACTGACAAAACAGAATTAAAAAAATGAATATAGGAATTGTATGTTACCCAACCTTTGGCGGAAGTGGTGTTGTAGCAACTGAATTAGGCATAGCGTTGGCACATAAAGGACATAAGGTACATTTTATTACCTACTCACAACCTTTTAGATTAAATCAATTTAACGAGAATTTATTTTATCACGAAGTCAACGTCAATGATTATCCTTTATTTGATTATCAACCATACGAAAGTGTATTGGCAAGTAAAATTGTGGACGTTGCCATTTACGAGCGCTTAGACATACTTCATGTTCATTACGCGATACCTCATGCATCAGTTGCTTACTTGGCGCAACAAATTTTAAAATCACGAAAAATAAATCTTCCATACATTACAACTTTACATGGAACAGATATTACATTGGTGGGACAAGATCCATCTTTTGAGCCAGTCATTTTTTTCTCGCTAAATAACAGTAATGCCATAACCTCCGTTTCTGAAAGTTTAAGAAAAGATACTTTAAAAACTTTTAAAATTGCCATTGATGTAAAAGTAATTCCGAATTTTATTAAAATAGAGGACTATCAGCATCAGCCAGAAATGCAATGTCACCGAAAAAACTTTGCAGCACCAAACGAAAAAATTTTGATTCATGTTTCTAATTTTAGGAAAGTAAAACGTGTTGAAGATGTTTTAAGAGTGTTTGATATTGTGAGAAAAGAAATTCCTTGCAAATTAATATTAGTAGGCGACGGCCCAGAAAGACCAGCTATTGATAAATTATGCAGAGAATTAAATACCTGTAGCGATATTATCTCCGTTGGCAAGATTGCTAATCCAAAAGAAGTATTATCAATAGCAGACTTATTTATTTTACCATCAGAAACTGAAAGTTTTGGATTATCAGCTTTAGAAGCCATGGCAGTTAAAATTCCTGTGATTTCATCAAATACTGGTGGTATTCCCGAATTAAATATTCACGGCAAAACAGGTTACATGAGTAAAGTGGGCGATTACGAAGACATGGCTAAAAACACAATTACTTTATTATCAGACGAGAAAAAGTTCCAAAAATTCAGAGAAAATGCTTTTGAGCAGGCAAAGAAATTTGATATTGAGACTATTTTGCCGATGTACGAAAAATTGTACAAGGAGGTAATTAAAGCTGGGATTTAACTCAAAAAAATATTTCTCCGTTTCTGTTTTTTATTTTAAATTAGATACACATTATAATTATTTTATGATGAAGTAATAATTTATAATATGAAAAATATTCTTTTTGTTTTTTTTGTATCTCTATTTGTTTTAAAGCAATCTTTTTATGCACAAAACAAAACAATGGATAGTTTAAACTTGGCTCTAAAAAATGCGACAGAGGATACAGTCAAATTAAAAATTTATCAATCATTATATTTGGAATGCGAAGTAAATGAATACTTGAAATATACTAAGCCATTAATTAAATTGATAAATAAACTGTTAGTTGAAACTCATGACAGTTTAGAAAGAACAAAATTATTTGGCTATAAGCCAGGCGCATATGACAGAATGAAATTTTATTATGAAACAAAAGAAGGGCCTAATTCTCCAAAAATATTAAATTTACTAAAACAAAAAAATGAAGAAGCATATAGACTCAATGATTTTCTAAATTACACAGTTTCGTCTTTAGAAATTGGCAACTATTATAGCCAAAAAGGAGATATTTTAAGTCAGTTAGATTGCCTAAAAAAGGCTTTGAGTGTTGTGAAAGATAAATATAACAAAGGAGAATCAAATATCCTCTTTCAGTTAATCTCACTATATGCAGACCATGGGGACACTCTTAAAGCACTAGAATATTTAGACAAAAGGATTAAATTAGAAAATAAAATCAATGATACAATGAGAATTCCACAAGAATTCTATCGAATAGGTGTGATCTATTCAAAATTAAAGCTTTTCAATAAAGCATTAAACTATTATTTTATAGCAGTCGAAAAACATAAAAAAAGAACAGAAAATGGAAAAATAGGGCAACTTTATTCAAGCATTGCAGATGTCTATCAAGAAAAAAACATCCTTGACTCAGCCTTAATATTCTATGAAAAATCTAAATTATTGGCAGAAGGTGAAAATGATCTACGAAGTTTTATTTTGACTCTAATCGCCTGTGGGAATATTTATCAAAAAAAAGGTGAAATAGATAAAGCAATTGAGGTTCATTTGAATGCTCGTAATCTTTGTTTAAAAGAAAAAAGAGAAGATAAATATTTCAAAGAAAATGCTTTTGCGGTAAGTTGTTTTCAATTAGCAAAAGACTATTACTTTCTAAATAAAAACGATGCGGCAAAACAATATTATGATCAATCATATTCTCAATTAAAGAAAATGAATATTATTAGCGATCTGATAGAACTTGAAAAAATAGGCTATAAAATCGACTCTTGTAATAACAAGTTCAAAGATGCCTTTATTCACTATCAACAATATCTTAGTTTACTTACTACATTAAATACTCAAGAATTTGATAAAGCAAACATCAAAGAGAAATTTAAAAGTGACTTAGAGAAGCAGAAAATATCAAACAAAGCCGAACAGGAAAGAAAAGACATTCTCAACAATGAACAACAACAACAACAACGCATTATTATCTATTCGGTGAGTGCAGGTCTATTTTTAGTATTATTACTTGTATTATTTGTATTCAGAGGTTTGAAACAAAAACAAAAGGATAACACTATTATAACTCTGCAAAAAAATGAAGTTGAGAAATCTAAGCATATCATCGAAGAAAAACATAAAGAAATCACAGATAGTATCAATTATGCGGAACGTATTCAGAGAAGTTTTTTAGCCTCTGATGATTTATTAAATAAGTATTTAAAAAACTACTTTATCTTATTCAAACCCAAAGATGTAGTAAGTGGTGATTTTTATTGGGCTGATACTTTACCAAATGGTGATTTTATTTTAGCAACCGCAGATAGCACAGGTCATGGAGTTCCAGGTGCCATTATGAGTTTATTAAATATTACAAGTTTAGAAAAAGCCGTTGAACATTTAACCAATCCAGCAGAAATTTTAAATCATACCCGACAAACAATTATTAATCGTTTAAAGCGCGATGGGAGTGCAGAAGGTGGCAAAGACGGGATGGATTGCTCAGTAATTGTTTTTGATTTTAAAAATAAACAGCTGCATATTGCTGCCGCCAATAATCCGGTTTGGATTATTCGTAAGCGTCATTGCGAAGGCGATAGCCTGAAGCAATCTCAAACAATTGATGAGATTGCTTCGTTACCTCGCAATGACGAATCTCTCGAACTCATTGAAATTAAACCTGATAAAATGCCTGTTGGTAAACATGATAGAGACCAAGAAGGATTTACAGCGCACACTATTGACATAAAAGAAGGGGATATTATTTACACCCTTACCGACGGATTCCCAGACCAATTTGGTGGCGATAAAGGCAAAAAATTCATGAGTAAAAATTTAAAAGATTTATTAATTGCAAACGCTCATTTACCAATGAATGAGCAAAAGGAAGTACTGCATCAAACTTTTAATAAATGGGTTGGCAATTTAGAGCAAGTGGATGATGTGACGCTAATTGGAATTAAACTATAAAAAAAATAGTCATAAAAAAGTAAATAATCAAAGCGGAGATAATAATTTTCTTGCTGGTTTCTCGCATTCTTCAAAAATAGTGCCTCCCAAATAAGTTAGCAACCTTTTAAAATCAGTCGTTTTAATATAATAATTACCCAAAGCAGTGTATAGTTTTGTTTGGTCTGTTATACTTTCTTTTGCATAATACGTTTTTATATCAGCAATCAAAACCATCGTTAAAAGGTCATCCACTTTTCGATTACTTTTATACCATTTTAAATTTTCCATCATATAATATTTTTACTTTTTTTGTTTTATAACACTTAAACTACATTTATTTTTGGAGTGCGCATTAATACCAAATACATTTATTACATAATCCAATTATGGTGGTCATGCTGAACTTGATTCAGCATCTCAGAGACC
>JBIKOX010000232.1:0-4159 GCA_044357775.1 Bacteroidia bacterium
ACTATGTTCTTTGTTTTAGTCACAAGTTAACAAACGTACGAAAGTTTCAACGTAAAACACATCAAATTTTTATTTGATGGCAGTTGTTTTTACTAGTTAAAAATAATTTAAATTCTTTTTTCTTTTAAATTTCATGGTACAGCATAATCATTATGATTACTTTTAGTAAATTTAAATTCTACAATTTAAAAAAATATGCTTTGGCATTTACTTAAATATTTATTGGGCTTTGTGATTGCCGTTTTTTTTAAAAAAACAAAAATCTCAAACCTTAATTACCTGAGAGTAAAGGGGCCGATAATTTTAGCCGTTAATCATCCAAATGGATTCATGGATCCCGTTGCACTTTCAACACTTACTTATCCTCCAAGATTAAGATACTTAGCGCGTGGTGACGCATTTAAAAAAGGTATAATCACAACTATTTTACAAAGTTTTGGTATTATTCCAATATTCAGAATTCAAGATGGAGGGAAAGAAGGTTTGCTTAAAAATGAAGAAACGTACAATATTGTTACGCGCTTACTTACTAAAAATAAAAAAATTATCATCTTCGCTGAAGGACTTTGTATTCAAGAGCGGAGGTTACGACCATTAAAAAAAGGAGTGCCAAGAATGATTTTTGGTGCGATGCAAAATAATTTACTTGATAATCTTATTGTGGTTCCAGTTGGAATTAATTATAAGGATCCATCACAATTTAGAGGTACTATTTTTTGCAATGTGGGTCAACCAATAAAGATGATTGATTACATGGCTTCCTACAATGAAGCTCCTGCCAAAACAATGAATCAATTTTTGACGGATTTAACAATACGAATGAAAGAGTTAATAGTTAATATTAACCATCCTCGTAGTGAAAAAGTTATTGAACATATTGAAGAAATATATCAATATGATTTCCTTAAAAAAGAAAAATTAGATATTAATAATCCAGAACATCACTTTTTACTTTCAACGAAAATAGCAGATGTTATTAATAAAGCAGAGGAAAATAAACCTGAATTAGTGAAATCCCTTTATGAAAAAACAGCCCATTATTTTTCATTGATAAAAAAACATAATCTAAGAGATTGGCTGATAGACCCGTACAAACAATCAACTATTAATTACGGAGTATTTGTTTTAAGATTATGTGTTATAATTTTGAGTTTACCAGTATATTTCATTGGGCTCATTGCAAGTTATTTACCTTATAGAATCACTTATAGTATAACATCCAAAAAAGTTAAAATTAAAGAATTTAAAGCATCCTTCTACATGGGAATTGGAGCATTTTTATTTTTTATTTATTATATCGCCCAATTTTTTGTAATTAAAACTTTAACTCCAAACATCTTGTGGGTAATTTGTATTTTATTTTTGTTTGTATGCAGTAGTATTGTTTGCTTACATCTTTCGCCTTTCAGAAAAAAAACCTGGGGTTTATTAAGATTATTAAAAATAAAATCTAAGCACCCTACTCTATTCGAAGATTTATCCATTCGGCGAAAAGATATTATTAAATCATTTGAGGAATTGATTTAGTGCAGACAACTTTTAAAATTTTTAAAAGTTGTTATCGATTTATATTACGTGGATGATAACTTAAAATATTTTCACGAAGAAAATATTGATCTAAATGAGTGTAAATTTCTGTTGTTGTAATGCTTTCATGGCCAAGCATTTCTTGCACTGCTCTTAAATCGGCACCACCTTCAACTAAATGCGTAGCAAATGAATGTCGTAATGTATGCGGACTAAGATGTTTTTTAATGCCAGCTTTTTCTGCTATATTTTTTATAACGTAAAATACCATTTGTCGAGTGATAGACGACCCTCTTTTACTCAAAAAAATCATATCCTCATTACTTCCTTTAATTTTTATTTGACAGCGATGATGTGTCAAATAATTTTCAATTAAGCGCAAGGCAGACTTTCCAATAGGAATTAAACGTTGCTTATCTCCTTTTCCTATGACACTTATAAAACCATCATTACGATGTAAATCGCTTAATTTTAATGAAATTAATTCGGATACCCGAAGTCCGCAGCTATACATTGTTTCAAGCATTGCTAAATTACGTTCACCTTCGGGAGTGCTTCTATCAATATGTGAGAGCATTAAATCAATTTCCTCAACACTTAAAAATACTGGTAGTTTTCGCTTAATACGAGGTGTTTCTAATAATTCAGCGGGACTTGTTTGGATATAATTTTCTAAAACTAAAAATTTAAAAAAATGTTTTATTCCAGAAATAATTCGAGACTGAGTGGTTTCGGTAAAATGGAAATCTGAAATGTATTTCAAAAATTCTTGCAAATCTTGTAAAGTCACATCCAAAGGTTTTTTAGATGGATGGTACATTTCAATAAACACCATCAACTTCTGAATATCAGTTTCATAGGAAACAACTGAGTTCTCAGAAAGTGACTTTTCTATTTGAAGATAATACTTAAAATCGTTAATATTTGATTTCCAAAGTTGCAGAGTAATGAGTATTTTTGAATTAATAAAATTAAACAACGTGTTAAAGATAGCAATAATCAATGGTCCAAATTTGAATCTTTTAGGAAAAAGAGAAGTGGATATTTATGGCACACAATCATTTGAAGACTTTTTTAAAACGCTGCAAACTAGATTTGATAACATCGAGCTATCCTACTACCAAAGTAACATCGAAGGCGATTTAATTAATAAACTTCACGAACTAGGCTTTAGTTATGACGGCATTGTTATTAATGCTGGTGCATATACACATACATCTGTTGCAATTGGCGATGCGATAGCAGGGATTACAACACGGGTTATTGAAGTACATATTAGTAATATTTTTGCAAGAGAAGATTATAGACACATCTCTTTTTTAGGAAAGCATTGCAAAGGAAGTATTAGTGGCTTTGGATTAGATGGTTACACTTTGGCAATTGAAAGTTTTTTGAAGTAAAGCAATTTAATTGCTAACATCTGCTGTTGAGTGATATGTATGGTATAAAAATCATAGAAGTAATAATTATATTTTTTTTCTAATTAATTGTTATTTGTAATTATCTTAACTTCAGATTACACTGCTTAATAACTGATAACAGCTTTCTACTGATTTAAAAGGACATCTTACTCATAAGATAATGTGGTAATTTTTATAATTGGTACTTTAGTAACAGATCATTAAATTTAGAACGCTTCAATAGCTTTTAATTTATTATTTTATTTTATTTATTACTAAAGAAACAATTTGATTTATTTTTAAGTAGATGAAATAAAAATTTCAGAATAATAAGATTATATTTTGTTATTATTTAGCTACTTTAGTATTGATAATTTATAAGCTACAATAAATCATCAGTGATTATTTTTTAAAAACAGATTATTGAAATGTATAAAACACAAAAAATAAATTTAGCTACATTGTTTTTTTTAATTCTATTGAGTTTTTCAAATTACATTAATTCTCAAACATTTAGTCCTATAAATATTACAGGTTTTAATTTTGATGCTGTTGCCGAAACTCCACCAAATTCGCTAGCTTCAACTACTCAACGTTTAGATGCGGCTGGATCAAATATGGTTTTTTATAGTGCTAATTTTGCCACTACCATGGGATTCGGTGGCGGGCTGCCAAATTCGGGAACGATTGTTACTGGATTAAAAACATATCAATTACGACCATATAATGTCAGTAATACCATTTTTGTTCCAACCGCCACTAACAGAACAATTACTTTATCAACTCCAAGTAATTACAGTAAGCTTAGTTTTCTCTTATTTTCAACTGAAGGAACTAGTACTATGAGTATAACTGTGAATTATACTAATCTAACTTCAACTAGCTTTGGTAATTTCGTTATTTCGGATTGGTTTGGTGGAGTTAATTTT
This sequence comes from Bacteroidia bacterium, assembly GCA_044357775.1. GTDB lineage: Bacteria > Bacteroidota > Bacteroidia > B-17B0 > Aurantibacillaceae > UBA4416. Next base: position 3,857 of record JBIKOX010000232.1, read on the forward strand.
GCTATTTCAAATTTAGGAAGATGTAGCCGAGTGGCTAACGTTGTATCAAGCAATGGCCTTCCCAATAACCCAAGAATATATTTTTTAGATATTAATTTATCGTGTGCAGATCAATTAAAAAATATTTCTTCAATCGTTGTTAGAGGTATAGCTGGTAACATTGGCACATACATCATGGCAGTTTCTGGCGCTGCACCAACAACTCCTATTTTAACTATTAATTCTGCAACTATATGCGCTGGAAACTCAGCAACATTAGCAGCTAATGGCGCAACAAATTATACGTGGAGTCCAACCACTAAT
>JBIKOX010000054.1:0-14780 GCA_044357775.1 Bacteroidia bacterium
TGGCGATGATGGAATTATGGTTGTAAATGCTACTGTATTCAAAGAGCAGTTTCAAAAATTAAATCAAATTAACTTAGAGAAAAATTATGTAAAACAAATTAAACAGCGAGGTAAAGCCGCTAACAGCGATCATTATTGGTTTACCGAAAAAGGAGTTCCTAGTTTTTTTATTTACACCATGGGTGGCATTCAAGCTTATCACGATATTTATGATATAGAAAAAACGTTGCCACTAACTAAGTATTTAGAAGTTTGTAAATTATTAATTGAGTTTAATAATGAACTATAATTTAATTTCACTAATAGAAATGAAAATGATTACAATAATTTGTGATTTGAAATTCAAGTGCTGCTTAAACCATATAAAATGAAGCTTTAAACTTTAACAAACTTCAATAAATTAATTAATTTTAGCATCAATTTACAATTGAATAAATAAGTAAATAAAATAATTTCATTCAATCCATCAAAACATATTTAGCCGATAATAAGTACTTTGCATTATATTGTGGCAATGCCAATAAATCGGGGTTTAAGAACAAAATACTTATTTCGAATATTGAGCCGCGAAATTATTTGGAGAGAAAAAAAGAACATATATGCTTTATTAATTATGACTTTAAGCAAAATATTGAATGTTTTAAGTTAAAAGACACTAATCCACTTAATTTTCAAAAGCAATTATTTATTGAAGTAGAACAACGTATTTTATTTGAAGATCTAGATTTTGAAACTATTTGCAACGAACAAAATACCATAAAAATAAAACCTACCATTAGCAAACAAAATTACGTTGAGCAGGTAATTGCTTTAAAACAGCATATACAACAGGGTGATATTTATGAAATTAATTATTGTATGACCTTTGAAGCGATAGATGTTTGCATCAATCCCCTTTCAATTTATCAAAAACTAAATGCAATAAGTAAGGCCCCTTACTCAGCTTTAGCAAAATTTGACAAACAGTATATTATTTCATCCAGCCCGGAACTTTTTTTAGCAAAAACAGGAAATGCTTTGCTTACAAAACCTATTAAAGGAACAGCTAAAAGAGGTAGCGTACAAACCGAAGACGATGCTATTAAATTAGAATTAAAATCAAACTTAAAAGAACGTAACGAAAATGTGATGATTGTTGATGTTGCTAGAAATGATTTATCTCGAATAGCCGCCAAAGGAAGTGTAAAGGTTGATAAGCTATTTGATATCGAAAGTTATACGCAAGTTCATCAAATGGTAAGTACTGTAAGTTGCGAGTTAAAGGAAAACACGTCATTTAATGATATTATAAATGCTACTTTCCCTATGGCAAGTATGACTGGAGCACCTAAAATAAGAGCCATGCAATTAATTGATGAATTTGAGTTATATAATCGTGGCCCATATTCAGGAGCTTTAGGATACATTGATGAAAAGGACGATTTTGATTTAAGTGTTGTAATAAGAAGTATTTTTTATGATGAAGAAAAAAAGTACTTGAGTTTTACCGTAGGTAGCGCCATAACTGCTATGTGCAATGCGGAAGATGAGTATGAAGAATGTTTATTGAAAGCAAAGGCTATGATGCAAGTATTACAAAATTAAATATCAGGAAATAGTAATAATTTAGCAACATCAGCGATTAAAAATAGAAAACCCGATATGAATTAACATATCGGGTTTTATTTGTATTTAATTTAAAATTATGCTTCTGTGTTTTCTGCAGGAGCATCAGTAGCTGGAGAATCTTCAACTGGAGCTGCTGCCTCAACGGCTGCTGCTTCAATAACTGCTGTTTTAGCTGCAATTTTAGCTGTTCTTGCATCTTTAGATGCTGTTTCTGCTTTAAATTTATCAGAAATTGCTTTTTTAGCATCAGATGATAAATTATCTTTTTTAGAATTTATTTTACTTGCTTTTTCTTCTAACCATTTAGCAAATTTTTCTTCAGCTTGTGCTTCAGTTAATGCACCTTTTTTAACACCCTCTAATAAGTGTTTTTTCATCATAATACCTTTATAAGATAAAATAGCTTTACAAGTATCTGTTGGTACAGCACCGTTTTGTAACCATTTTAAGGTATTTTCGAAATTTAAATCAATAGTTGCTGGATTCGTATTAGGATTGTAAGTTCCTAATTTTTCTATAAAAGCTCCATCTCTTGGTGCACGACCATCCGCTGCTACCACGTGGAAAAACGCTGCGTCTTTCTTTCCGTGTCTTTGTAGTCTAATCTTTACTGCCATTTTATTATTTTTTTAAGTTTGGGCTGCAAATATCGGTATATTTATTTAATTAACACTCTATTATTGAAAATTAATTTTATAAAGTATTAAATATCATTAATTTGACTACTTTTGTATGTTATTAGCGTAAATTAAATAACTAAAACCTTTATACATGAAGTTACAAGAACGCGGCACACTTTTAATTCCTGTTGATTTTACTGAACAATCTTTATTAGCAATTACACAGGCATATAATCTAGCAAAATACACGCACTCCAAAATAGTTTTACTGCATGCCTACGAAAAAGTAGGAGAGGAAAATTACGATGAATTAAAAACGTTAACCAAGCAAACTGAAGCTGAAAGTGGAGTTCCTACTGAATTTATGAATGTTAAAGGAAACATTTACGAGGAAGTACCGCGTGTTGCCGAAGAAATAAATGCCACATTAGTAATTGCTGGTATTGAAAGTCACATGAGCACTAAAAATATTATTGGTGCAAGCGCCTCAAAAATGATTAGAGAATGTGTTTGCCCTGTAATTTCAATCAGAGGAAAAGAACACAAAGATGGTTGTGAAAATATTTTATTACCATTAGATTTATCTCGAGAGTCTCGCGAAAAAGTTGATGTAGCGGTGCAGTTTGCTCATTATTTTGGAGCATCTATTCGTATTTTAGGTGTATTTAGTTTATCAGATGCAGCCTATGAAAATCAATTATTAGCGTATTCTCATCAGGTAAAGCAATATATTAAAGGAAAAGGTATTTCTTGTTCTAATAAATCATTAGCAAGTGAAAGTGCTGCAGATGCAATTGTTGATTATGCTAATAAAATTGAATCTGATTTAATTGTTATTATGAATAAACCGACATTAAGTATTAAGGAGTTTTTTAGTGGCACTGAAGCGCAAAAGGTTGTTGATATTAGCAATTTACCAGTTATGACTATTAATCCTACAAAAAAAGTAAGTTTAAATAGTTTTGGAACAGGTTTATAAGTTCGTTTAAAAAAATTAAACGCTATTCGCCAATTGGTGGGTAGCGTTTTTTATTTAAATCATCTCCAAAAAATTAAACACTTAGTTGTATATTAGCCATTCAAAAACTATGAATTTATTCTTTCATTTAGGTAGATATTTTATTCTTATTAAACGTGTGTTTAGTAAGCCAGAGAAGTTATCTGTTTATATAAGGCAAATAATTTATGAAATAGATAATATTGGAATTAGTTCATTAGCTATTATTGCAATCATTTCCTTCTTTATGGGAGGGGTAATCACCATCCAATCTGCTAATGCAATATCTAGCCCCATAGTGCCTATATATATGGTTGGTTTTACCGCAAGAGAGTCTATGATATTAGAATTTTCACCTACTGTTGTCTGTTTAATTTTAGCGGGTAAAATTGGCTCTAATATTGCTTCCGAAATTGGCTCTATGAGAATTACTGAACAAATTGATGCCTTAGAAATTATGGGAATTAATTCGGCAGGATATTTAATATTACCAAAAATAGCGGCAGGCGTTTTAATTATGCCTTTTTTAATTGCTATTAGTATGGTTTTAGGAATTTTTGGTGGCTACGTAATGGGAACTCTTTCAGGAGCTTGTACTTCTTACCAATATATTATAGGGATTCAGTCATTTTTTGAGCCGTCAAAACTTTACTATTCATTTACGAAGGTTATTACGTTTGCTTTTTTGATGACTTCTATTTCTTCTTATTTTGGGTACTACACGCACGGCGGCGCTTTAGAAGTTGGTAAAAGTAGCACTGCCGCTGTAGTTTACAGTAGTATCCTAATTTTGATTTTTAATTTCCTTATCACATTTCTGTACTACAAATGATCGAAATTAAAAATATATCTAAAAGTTTTGCCAATAATAAAGTTATTGATGATGTTTCGTTTGTATTTGAGCAAGGCAAAACTAATTTAATTATTGGGGAGAGTGGAAGTGGTAAAACAACAATTATGAAATTAATGGTTGGTTTGCATGAAGTTGATAGTGGAGAAATTTTGTATGATGGTTTAAATTTTCCAACACTTGGCGTTAAAGAAAAACAAGATGTAAGAAAAAAAATTGGGATGTTGTTTCAGGGCGGAGCTTTATTTGATTCTCAAACATTGGAAGAAAATATTCAATTCCCGTTGGATATGTTTACAACCATGACAATAGCAGAAAAATTAGATAGAGTTAATTTTTGTTTAGAAAAAGTTCAATTGAGTGGTAAAAATAAATTGTACCCAGGTGAGCTTTCTGGAGGAATGAAAAAGCGAGCAGCCTTGGCAAGAGCTATTGCTAATAGTCCACAGTATTTATTTTGTGATGAACCAAACTCTGGTTTAGATCCCAAAACATCTATTGTTATTGATAATCTAATTCAAAGTTTAACGCACGAATTTAATATTACAACGATTGTGATTACCCACGATATGAATTCGGTAGTGGAAATTGGCGAAAAAATTCTATACATCTATAAAGGAAAACCATGGTGGACAGGCAACAGCCAAGATATTTTAAAAACGACTAATCCAGAGCTTGTAGATTTTGTGTTTGCTTCTGGCTTTATGAAAGAAGTATTTAATGCCGTTAATAAAAAGTAATTTTAGCATATAGTGATTATTTAAAAGGAAGTGATGCTGGATCAAGAATTTGAAAAATGAGTTTTAATAATTAAATTTGTAGTATGACAACAACAGCTTTGCAAATAGAAATTAACTCATTGCCAATTAATCTTAGGCAAGAGGTAGCAGATTTTGTTGAATTTTTAAAAACAAAAAAAGTAACTAAATCTAAATTAAAAAAACGTGAATTTGGTTACGCTAAAGGCAAAATAAAATTATCTAAAGATTTTGATAAACCACTGGATATGTTTAAAGATTATATCTAATGGCATATCTTTTAGATACACACACCTTTTTATGGTTTATTTCTGGTGACAAACAACTGCCTGAATCTGTAGTCAAAAAAATCGAAGATATATCTGAACCCTGTTATATAAGTATTGCCAGTTTTTGGGAAATTGCTATAAAAATTCAAATAGGTAAACTTAAACTTGAGATAAGTTTAGAAGAGCTTTATAGATTTGCTGAAATAAATCAAATCGAAATAATCAGCATCAATGAAAAACATCTTTTAACATTATTAAAATTAGGATTGATACATAACGATCCTTTTGATAGATTAATTATTGCTCAAGCCATTTCCGAAAAACTAATTGTAGTTACCAAAGACAAGGAATTTAAAAAGTATAAAGTTAAGCAACAGTGGGAATAAATTATATAAAATAAATTTACGAAAATTGAAAGATAAAAAAAACACCGACCATGATTTTGAAATGAAAGCAACAACTTTTCATGGTTTAGAAGATGTATTGGTAAATGAGTTGATGAAGTTGGGTGCCCGCGATATTGTTCCGTTTAAACGTGGCGTTTCATTTACCGGGGATAAAGGTTTTATGTACAAAGCAAATTTATGTTTGCGCACGGCTCTAAAAGTATTGGTTCCTATTTATTCATTTACAGCAGAAAACGAGCATGAGTTGTATGATAAAATGAAGGAATATGAGTGGGAAGAATTATTAAATACGGATGATACATTAGCAATTAATGCTACTGTTAATTCGGAGGAGTTTGACCATAGTCTATATATCTCTCAAAAAACAAAGGATGCGATTTGCGATCGTTTTGTAGAAAAATTTAATGTGCGGCCTAATGTAGATTTAGACAGACCTACTGTTAGAATTTATGTTCACATTTTTAGAAATCAAGTAAATGTAAGTTTAGATAGTAGCGGCGATTCTTTATTTAAAAGAGGTTACCGTGTTGACATTGATACCGCGCCAATGAAAGAAGTGTTGGCAGCAGGAATGGTATTGTTATCTAATTGGCAACCACATTTACCATTAATTGATGGTATGTGCGGTAGCGGAACCTTAGGTATTGAAGCAGCCTTATTTGCTAATAATATTCCTCCAGGAGTTTTTAGAGAAGAGTTTGGTTTTATGAAATGGCACGACTATGATAAAGAGTTGTGGGATACAATTTATGAAAGTACAATTAATCGTATTAAGGATGATATGCCAAATATTATCTCTAGCGATATTGATATTGTGCCTCTAGAAATGGCTAAGCGCAACGGTACTGTAGCTAAAGTAGATGATGTAATTCAATACGAACACATATCATTTTTTGATTTAATGCCAACTAAACCACACGGCACTATTTTATTGAATCCTCCTTATGATGAGCGCATCAAAATGGAAGACACCAACGCTTTTTATAAGCAAATCGGGGATAAGTTAAAAAAAGATTTTGGAGGTTGGACTTGTTGGATTATTTCTTCTAATATGGAAGCTATAAAATCTATTGGTTTACATCCAAGTAAAAAAATGACATTATTCAATGCGTCTCTAGAATGTAAATTATTGAAATACGAAATGTATAGTGGTTCTAAAAAGGCTTCAAAAAATACAAATGAAATTGTAACGAACTAAATTGTATTAATAAATGCAAGCATTTTTTGTAAAGCCCTTGCTCTATGCGATATAGTATTTTTAATTTCAGAACTTAATTGTGCAAATGTTTCAGTATAGCCATCTGGTACAAAAATTGGATCATATCCAAAGCCATGTGTTCCTATTTTTTCTGAAATTATTTTTCCGGTTACGATGCCTTCAAATTGATATTCTTTTCCATCAATAATGAGAGCCATTACTGTTTTAAAATGTGCATCACGGGTTTCTATATTTCTTAAATCAAACAACAGTTTTTGCAAGTTATCTTCATTATTTTTTTGCTCACCTGCATACCTCGCCGAATAAACACCTGGCGCTCCATTCAAAGCATCTACCAGCAAACCACTATCGTCCGCAAAGCAATTTCTTCCAGTTTGTTTGTATATAGTTTGCGCTTTTAATAATGCATTACCTTCAATTGTTGCTGAGGTTTCCTCAATCTCATTTTGAAAATTAATATCGTCAAGACTCAGCAATGTAATCGCGCTAGGCATTAAACACTTTACTTCTTTTAATTTATTTTTGTTATGTGTGGCAAATATGAGCTGCATGATTTTAATTAAAGCTATAAATTTAATAAATAGAAATTAATTGTTTTTAAAATATAATTTAATTACCAATTTTTTACTGGCCATAAGGCAATAGCTATTTTTAAAAAAAGGAATTATTACCGATAATGGCATGAAAGTTGGCTTATCAAGTTTAATATTTCGTGTTTCATTAAAATCATTTTTATTCTTTATTTTACATATATTTATGGTAAACTATTTTTTTAAATTCAATTGTACGGTTCATGTTTAAAAATAATACTATTAATTTGGAGCTTTTAAAAAAGCGTGCTCATAATTTAAGATGGGCAACTGTTGCAGATGGAGTTATACCATTAACTGCCGCAGACCCTGATTTTCCTAGTGCTCCAGAAATTTCTGAAGCAATTTGTTCATTTGCAAAAGATAGGTATTATTGTTACGGACCAGCCGAAGGACTTACTGATTTTAAAGAAAGTGTTGCAAATTATTTTCAAGTAAAACGAAACGTTCCAGTTTCCCCAGCATTTACGTTTCCTGTTGATAGCGCCGCATTTGGTATTTTTGTCACTTGCAAAACATTTTTATCTTCAGGCGACGAAGCTATTATTTTTGATCCTGTAGATTTTTTATTTCGCTATTCAGTTGAAGCAGTGGGGGCAACTGCTATTCCTTTTGCCATTCCGCCTAACGCAGTAAAAGTTGATTTTGAACATTTAGAAAAGCTAATTACTCCAAAAACAAAAATGATTTGCCTTTGTAATCCTTTAAACCCGACAGGAAAGGTTTTTACAAAAGAAGAATTAACTCAATTAGGAACTATTGCATGTAAGCATAATCTCATCATTTTATCTGATGAAATTTGGAGTGATATTATATTTTATCCTGCAATATTTACAAGTATTGCATCCTTAGATGAAGAAATTAGAAACAGAACAATTACCATTACAGGTTTCAGTAAATCATATGGTTTAGCAGGATTGCGTATTGGTGCCGTTATTGCTCACCAAGAAAAATATTTCTTAAAATTAATGGAAGTGTCTCTTCATTATGCAACTATTCATGGCGCAAATGTTTTATCCCAAATCGCTGCAACTACAGCATTAAATAAATGTGAATATTGGCTTAATGATTTTTTAAAACATCTAACAGCAATGAAGGAATTAGTTGTTAATGAACTTAATTCAATTCCAAATTTTAGATGTATTGCGCCACAAGGTTGTTATGTAGCATTTACAAATATTTCTGATACAAATAAATCAAGTCAGGAAATGCAAGAGTTTCTTTTAAACCGAGCTAAGGTTGCTGTGGTTCCTGGATTAAAGCAATGGTTTGGTGATGGTGCAGAAGGATACATAAGAATGAGTTTTGCCACATCCGAAGAGATTTTGTTGGAAGCCCTACAACGAATAAAATTTGCTCTAAAATGAAAGTTGTTATTATAGGCGGCGGAATCGCTGGTCTTACAGCTGCTATTCTGTTTCAAAGAAAAAATTGGACGGTTGTTGTTAACGAGAAATCTACAAGTGTAGCAAATCGTGGTTTTGCTTTTTTAATGAGTTCAGATGGACTTTCTATTTTAAATGAATTTATGGATTCTGCCGATATTCAACTAAATAGGCAAAATGTAAATTTATTCAGTTTAAAAAGGCCAAATAATGAAGAGGTCATAAAAATTCAACTAGATGGATGGTCTTGCATGAAACGCATCGATCTTATTACTTTTTTATATTCATTTTTCACTAAAGATACTTTAAAGGAAGGTCGCAACTTCTCACATTTTTTATATGAAAACAATAAAGCTGTAGCTGCTGTTTTTGAAAATGGCGAAATTGAATATGGTGATTTATTTATTGGTGCAGATGGCAGTAATTCAAAAGTCAGGGAGCTACTTTTTGGAAAGGTTAACTTTACTCCAATCGAGGTAAAAGAAATTGTTGGTGTTTCTCATAAGGAATGGAAAAATGATAATAAAGATGTTTTATTTCAAAAAATTCAAAGTATGCAAAAGGGTTTAGCTTTTGGATATATTCCTGTCGCAAAAAATGAGGTGGTTTGGTTTATGCAGTTTGATGTGAAATTTGAAGTTGGTATAGATGAAAAAAATCCTGAAAGTGTAAAAACATTTTGTCTCGATATGTTGAAAAATTTTCCAATTGAAGTGAAAGAAATTCTTGAGGCAAACGATTTTTCGGAAACCTATTTTTGGAACACGCGCGACTTTGATGTTTTGCCAAGTTTTCATAAAAATAATATTGCAATTATAGGAGATGCTGCTCATTTAGCTTTGCCATTTACAAGCGCAGGAACAACCAATGCTGTTTTAGATGCCAAAGCGCTATCCGAAAGTTTTGAGTTATATTCTGATTACCAAAATGCGTTCGACTATTTTTATAAAACTCGGTCTTCAAATTTAAAAAATCATCTTGAGCAAGGCCGAGAATTAAAGAAGTTGTTTTTAAATCCTGCAAGTTACAGTGAGCGAGGATTTATTTTACCATTAGTTTCTGATAAAGATAATTCTGAAGGATTAAAAAAATCTAAGCCAATTAATATTTTGTATTTTACAGATCCAGTATGTTCTACTTGTTGGATTATTCAACCTATTTTGCGGAAGTTGAAGTTAGAATATGATGATTTTATTGATATTGAATATAAAATGGGTGGATTACTTCCATCATGGAAAGATTATAATAAAGGAATTATTAAGGAGCCAGCTGATGCCGCAAAACATTGGGAAGAAATTAGTTTAGCTCATAAAACACCTGTGGTTGGAGATGTTTGGATAGAAGATCCATTGTACTCTTCTTTTCCACCATCAATTGCATTTAAAGCAGCACAACTGCAAAATATTGATAAAGCTACTTTGTTTTTAAGACGATTAAAAGAAATGGTTTTTATTGAAAAACAAAATATTACAAGGTGGGAGCTAATTGAAAGGGCTGCGTTAAAAAGTGGATTAGATTCTGCGGTGCTGTTAAAAGATATGCGCGGTAAAGGTAGAAACTTATTTTTAGAAGATTTAAAATTGTCTGAAAAATTAGAGGTAAAAGTATTTCCTACACTTTTCTTTTCAAATGATAATGGTGAAAAATTAGCGTTAAAAGGATATCATACTTATGACAAATTTGAGGAAATAATTAAACAGTTATTTCCGGAAATTAAAAAGAAAACAAATAAATTTAAACCTGAAGAATTATTTACTGAATTCAATAATTTGACGGAAACAGAGTTTATGTTTTTGACCGATTTAAAAAATGAAGAGGGCAAGGCTATTTTAATTCAGCTTTATGAAAGTGGTAAAATTGAAAAATTTGAAAATAAAAATGGAATAATTTGGATGCATAAATTTGTCTAATAGATTGTAATAGATTCAAATAATTTAATAATACTAGCAGCTATTAATTTTAAAGCAAAAATTATTTGTATTGTGCAGGTGTTTTGACCCCTGATTTTTTTTGTTTAAAAATTAATGTAGGTGACATCGTCCGTTTGCATTTTTAGTAAAATTTTTACAACGAATTCCTTTTTTTGTTTTTCCAGAACATTGCACAGAAGTTGCATTTTTTGCAGCGTCATGTAACCTCTTATTTAAAACATCATTCGCTTTATTTCCTTGTGTTTGGTTGGCTCTATCTAGTGCAGTGCGATTCAATTTATCTTCATCACTATTGCTTTTTTTTACATGAGTCCAACTCCAAGCATTTATTTTTATATGTCCTTCAATTAAGCGTTCATCATCGTCGGGTAAATTATGAAAAAAATCAATTCCAGTTACTTTTTCAACACTATCAATACTGATGGCGTAATTTTCTAAGTCACCTTTTGCACCCCTGTTTGGCATAATAAATCCAATGCCTTTAGCATATTCGCTGTGATAATCAAGAATTACTTTATAGTAATACTTTGGCACAGCTACTTTGTTTGGACCTATGGTCGGGAGACTATCTTCAAAGATGGGTCCTGTTACGATGTAAACTGATGAATATAACTTAGCCCAATTTCGACCTAAATCTTCCAATCGTTTCCAAATTCCTCTGTTAAAACTTGGAACTTGTGGCGACATATTACTATAATAAAATGATTCTTCCATCGCCTTAATTGACCAGCCCATATCGCCTGCAGGAGCTAAATGTCCTCTATCGAAACCGCTTTTTGAATAATCAGTATTGTTTGCTGATTGTGTTGAAACGAGTGGGTCAGTAATGAAATTATTTCCTCTTTTAATAATACTATTTGTTTCTGCGTCTGTCAATTCATAGGCAACCCAATTTGCTTGTTCATATTTTTCATTATAGGAAAGCGTGTAAGCAAAATGTGCTATAATAGCCTCATTAGATTTATGGGCTGGTATTTCTAAGTGCTTTATTGTAGGTTTTGCAGTTTGTTGAGCAAACAATAAACTATTACTTATAAGAAGAAAAAATATATGTAGATATGATTTTTTAATTTTCATTGAATATCAATTTTTAGAAAAATAAATTGTCGTCAATTTAAAAAGCAATTAGTATTCTTGATTTGGTATTCAGTATAAAATATTAGGTCTTTTGCTTTTTCTTTTTTGCTGCCGGAAACAAAATATTATTTAAAATTAATCTGTAGCCTGGCGAATTTGGATGCAAACTTAAATCTGTTGGTGGATCTTCAACTCTGTGCTCATAATCTTCGGGGTCGTGACCGCCATAAAATGTCCAAGTTCCTTTACCAAAATCTCCATGAATATAGCGCGCTTCATTGTAGGCTTTTGCTTCGCCTAATATTAAAATATTTTTTTTGATGTAGGTTTTAGTAAAGGCAGTTGTTTGTCCGTAAAAACCTTTGATAGTTTGTTGATGATTTTGGCAAAGCATGGTTGGAACCGGATCCCACTTAGCTGAAAAATCAAATAGTGTAAATACATCATTATCTTTATTTATACCATACTGGCGTCTTGGAGTTGTGGCGTCAATCGTAGAAAATTCGTATTCCATTGGATTGGTACTTAATTGATATTTTTCAAAAGCATACCCTTTCGAATAATCTATTTTTTTATTCATTGCTGCATCTGCCGGATCATGATCAAACATGGATTCGCAAATGTCAATTCCTTCAGATGCTAAGGCGATATCATAACTATCTGTTGCGCTGCACATAGCAAATAAAAATCCGCCGGTAAAAACATAATTATTAATTTTTTTTGCAACAGCTAATTTTAGTTGGGATACTTTTGTAAAGCCTAGTTTTTTTGCAGTTGCTTCATTATCTCTTACTTCGTTTTGATACCAAGCTGTTTGATGGAACCCTGCATAAAAACGACCATATTGTCCTGTAAAATCTTCATGATGTAAGTGTAACCAATCGTAATCAGCTAATTTATCTGATAAAATTTCTTCATCGTAAACCACTTCGTAAGGTATTTCAGCATACTTTAAAACTAAAGTTACAGCATCATCCCAGGGTTGTTTTATTTTTGGAGAATACACAGCAATTTTTGGAGCTTTCTCTAATTTAACCGCATCCTGATTTACTTCCGGATTTGCAATATCAGCTAAAATACCGTTAGCCTGAGCGTCTGAAATAATTTCGTAACTAATACCTCTAATAGTACATTCAGTAGTAACCGGTTTTGAATTTGGAACTAAAAAACTTCCACCTCTATAATTTACCAACCATTGAATTTCCAATTCACCTTTTAAACTCCAATAGGCAATACCATAAGCCTTTAAATGATTTTTTTGAGTATCATCCATCGGAATTAAAATATAACTACTAAAACATTTAAATGTTATCAGTAATAATAAAGGAAGTAAAAATAACTTTTTCATCAAGAAATCTAAGATACTGAATTATCGAATTTATAACTAGTTAATTGCTGTTAATTTTTACTGATATCAATTTATTTTTAAACACATAGAAACATAGAAAATAAAATCGTTTTAAAGTACGCAATAGAAACAAGGTTTTAAACATAGAACTATTGCACCTATGTGGTTATTTTTTAAATATTATTATCCATGGTATACTCTCGAAAATACAATTAATCCATTTTCAATTTGTAAAACTTCGCCTACTTGCAAATCATCTTCTCCACTTACATGTCTAATATATTCCATAAATACTTGTTCATCATCAGCTGTTAATTTAATTACTTCGTATTTTAAAGTTGGTAATCTATCAAAAGCATCTTGCCACCAAGTTCGTAAAGCTGCTTTCCCTTTAATTAAACCAGCGGTTTCAGGTATTCGTATTTTTAATTTAGGACTGTAATGTTGTGCATTGTCATCGTAGAGCGATAATAATTTCTCTAAATCATGTTCATTAAATGCTTCGAACCATTTTATGGCAATTTGTTTATTTGTATTAGCCGACATACTACAATTATTAATACCTCAAATGTAATTATTAATTTAAACCTCTTTATCTTTGGAGTGTTTAATAAATACTATGGGATATAAAAGTTTAAGAGCCTGTTTGGATGATTTAGAAAAAAATAATCATCTTGTTAGAATAAAAGAAGAAGTTGACCCAAATTTGGAAATGGCAGCCATTCATTTACGTATTTACGAAATGGGAGGACCTGCATTGTTATTTGAAAATGTAAAAGGAACTGAATTTAAATGCGCATCCAATATTTTTGGAACTTTAGACAGAAGTAAATTTATTTTCAGAGATACATTTAATAAAATTCAAACTTTAATTGAAATTAAAAACAATCCTATTAAGGCACTCAAGAATCCTTTTAAATATGCCAATATCTCATTAACAGCCTTGTCGGCCTTACCTCTGAAAAATCCTCTTTCAAAACCTGTTTTATTTAAAGAAACCACGATTGATAAAATACCCTTAATTAAACATTGGCCAATGGATGGTGGCGCATTTGTTACCTTGCCACAAGTTTACAGTGAGGATATTGATAAGCCGGGAATTATGAATTCTAATTTAGGAATGTACCGTATACAATTAAATGGCAACGATTATATTTTAAATAAAGAAATTGGTTTACATTATCAATTACACCGTGGCATTGGAGTGCACCAAAGTAAAGCCAACAAGCAAGGAAAGCCTTTAAATGTATCTATTTTTATTGGTGGTCCACCAAGTCATGCTGTTGCTGCAGTGATGCCATTACCGGAAGGCTTAAGTGAAATGACATTTGCAGGCGCCTTAGGAAATAGAAGATTTAGATACACTTACCAAGATGGATTTTGCGTAAGCACAGATGCAGATTTTGTTATTACCGGCGAGGTTTTTCCGAATGAAAATAAAATGGAAGGTCCTTTTGGTGATCATTTAGGATACTACAGTTTAAAACATGACTTTCCTTTAATGCGTGTTCATAAAGTATATCACAGGGAAGATGCTATTTGGCCTTTCACAGTTGTTGGTCGTCCACCGCAAGAAGACACTAGCTTTGGACAAATAATACATGAGTTAACGGGTGATGCCATTAAATTTGAGTTACCCGGTGTAAAAGAGGTTCATGCAGTTGATGCCGCCGGCGTTCATCCTTTATTACTAGCTATAGGCAGTGAACGTTATACGCCGT
>JBIKOX010000234.1:0-4108 GCA_044357775.1 Bacteroidia bacterium
TATTAAAAAATAATATAAACCATTTAAAGCTAAAAAAATAGTATGCAGCTACTAGATTTTTTTAAGTGCTAGCTAGAAATAAAATAAATTATTTTTTGTTTTGTGCATCCACTACCGCAATGGTTATCATATTAACAATTTCGCGAACAGAACTTCCCAATTGCAAAACATGTACTGGCTTTTTTAATCCCATTAAAACAGGTCCAATTGCCTCAGCGCCGCCTAATTCTTGTAATAATTTGTAAGCTATATTGCCGGCCGCTAAATTAGGGAAGATAAAGGTATTTACATCCTTGTCCACTAATGTGCTAAATGGAAACTGCTCTTTTAATAAATCATTATTAATTGCAAAGTTTGCTTGTACATCGCCATCAACAATTAAACCTGGATAATTTTTGTGCAATAGTTGCGTGGCTTCTTGTACTTTTTTAGGAACATCTCCTTGAGCGGAGCCAAAATTAGAATAAGACAACATTGCAATACGAGGAGTTATATTAAATTGCTTAACGGTGTTTGCTGTTAACACGGCGATATCTGCTAATTGCTGAGCAGTTGGATCGGTATTCATTGTTGTATCTGCAAAAAAGAATGGACCACGCTTGGTTATCATCATGTATAAGCCTGCTACACGGCTTACTCCTTCCTGAACGCCAATAATATCTAAGGCAGGTTTAATAGGAGTACCATATTTACGAGTTAAGCCCGAAATCATGGCATCTGCTAATCCTTGTTCAACCATCATAGCACCAAAATAATTCCGGTCGCGCATTAATTTACGAGCATCATATTTTGTTAATCCTTTTCGTTGTTGTTTTTTCCATAATAAATCGCCAAACTCATTTCTACGAGTTTCTTCCTCCTCAAGCCAAGTATCAATAATAGGAGTGTCTCCCAAATCAATTTGGTGCTCTTCTAATAGATTTAATATTCTTTCTTTATTTCCTAATAAAATTGGTTTAGCAATACCTTCGTCTTTTGCTACTTGAGCTGCTTTTAAAATTTTATAATTATCAGCTTCCGCAAAAACAACACGTTTAGGATTAGATTTAGCTTTATTAGCGATACTTCGCATCAATTTATTATCCTTTCCTAACCGATTATCTAATTCCATGCGGTACGCATCCCAATCTGTAATAATTCGTTTAGCTACACCACTCTCAATTGCAGCTTTTGCAACTGCTGAACTTACTGTTGAAATTAAACGATTATCAATTGGCTTTGGAATAATGTAATCTATACCAAAACTTAAATTTTTTGAACTATAAGCTAAATTTACATAATCAGGAACCGGTTCTTTAGCAAGTTCGGCAATGGCAAGCGCAGCAGCCAATTTCATTTCTTCGTTAATGCATGTTGCTCTTACATCTAATGCTCCTCTAAAAATAAAAGGAAAACCTAAAACATTATTTACCTGATTTGGATTATCGCTTCGTCCTGTTGCTATAATAATATCAGGTCGAGCTGCTAAAGCGTCTTCGTAACTAATTTCGGGAGTTGGATTGGCGAGGGCAAATACGATGCAATTTGGCGCCATAGACCGCACTAAATCTTGTGATAATATATTGCCTTTTGATAAACCTACAAATACATCAGCGCCTTTAATTGCTTCTTCTAATGTATTTACTTTAATATTATCTGAAGCAAAAAAGGTTTTGTATTGATCTAAATCTTTACGATTTTTATTGATAACACCTTTGCTATCTAACATTAAAATATTTTCTTTTTTTACTCCAACGGCAATGTACATCTTAGCACATGAATTAGCAGAAGCGCCAGCGCCATTTATAACAAGCTTAATTTCGCTTATTTTTTTTCCAGATATCTCAACTGCATTTAATAATCCAGCAGAAGAAATAATAGCGGTGCCGTGCTGATCATCATGCATTAAAGGAATATTTAGCTCCTCTTTTAAACGTCTTTCAATTTCAAAACACTCTGGAGCTTTAATATCTTCCAAATTAATACCTCCAAAAGTGCAAGCAATATTTTTTACCGTATTTACAAATTCATCAATGTTTTTAGTGTCCACTTCAATATCAAATACATCAATATCAGCAAATATCTTAAACAACAATCCTTTACCTTCCATTACAGGTTTAGAAGCTAAAGCGCCAATATCACCCAAGCCCAAAACAGCTGTTCCATTACTGATAACAGCAACTAAATTTCCCTTAGCAGTATATTTGTATGCATCTTCCTGATTTTTTTCTATTTCTAAACATGGTTCGGCAACCCCTGGCGAATAGGCAAGCGTTAAATCTCTTTGTGTGCTATATGGTTTTGTTGGAACAACTTCAATTTTTCCTGGTTTTCCTTGAGAATGATAATCAAGGGCATCTTGCTTTAAAGATTTTGACATAACTGTTAAATTTTAAGAGACCGAATGTACGATTTTTAAAGCAAAAAACATCAATTAATTAGTAATGCTGACACGTTGGAATTGTGTATAATTATACCTAAGAAAATGATGCTTTATTTTTTTACATTTAATACAAATACATTAATTTTAACAAGTAATCCAACTACTATGAAAAAACTTATACTTTGCTTTTATTTAATTACAACGTGGGGCATAGCTCAAACTACTATTATTGACAGCATATTTTCGGGAGGTCAATTTCGTACTTACAGATTGTACATTCCAGCTTCTTATAATGGAGTAACTCCTCGCCCACTTGTTATTAATTTACATGGATATACGAGTAATGCGCAGCAACAACAATTACTTAGCAATTTTATGCCTATAGCTGATACAGCAAATTTTTTAATGGTACTACCAAATGGAACGTATTCTAATGGTCAACGTTTTTGGAATGCTGGAATATCACCTACTTTAGTAAATGATATTAATTTTTTAAGCACATTAATTGATTCGATAGATTTAACTTACAATATCAATTTAAATAGAGTTTATTCAACTGGAATGAGTAATGGCGGATTTATGAGTTACACGTTAGCTTGTGAATTAAGTAGTAGAATTGCAGCCATCGCCTCTGTTTCTGGTAGTATTTTTACACCTCAATATGGCGTTAATTGCAATCCAACACATCCTGTTCCAGTTATGCAAATACATGGTACTGCTGATGCAACTGTGCCTTTTTCGGGTGCCATTAATATGGTGCCTATTGATTCTGTAATAAATTATTGGGTTACAGCAAATAGTTGTAATTCTACCCCAACATTTAGCGCTATTCCTAATGTGAATATTGCAGATGGTTGCACTGCAGTGCGCTACCTATACAGTGGTGGCAACTCAGCAAGTTCGGTAGAGCTTTATAAAATAACTGGTGGTGGACACACTTGGCCTGGTTTTCCGTTTGGAGGTGTTGGCACAAATATGGATTTTAATGCGTCTGTAGAAATTTGGCGTTTTTTTAATAAATATACGTTGTCAAGTTTAACAAGTATATCAGAAAATGAACAACTAAATAAATCAGTTAGAGTTTATCCAAATCCAACAAATTCTATTTTACATTTTGATTTTAATACTGGTTATCAAAATCCAACTTCAATTGAAATAGTTGATTTATTAGGAAAAGTCGTGTTCTCAGAACCAACAATAGTAGATTATATTTCAATTGAAAACTTAAATCCGGGATTATATTTCATATCAATAAAAACGAACGATAGTATTGAAGCAACAGTAAAATTCATTAAAAACTAGAAATAAAACACTCCATTTATTATCAGTTTACATGATGCTCCTTAAAAACAATGTTCATGCTTTCTAATTCAGTGAGCATGGGTTCATATATTTCTTTTACAATTGGAATTTGAACACCATATAATTTAAATTTACCTGTTAAGAAGTTCTTTATAGAAATTGCTAAGGGTAATCCTACTGTTTTTGCCATTGCAGTATGTACCTCGTCATCGCCAATAACAACTAAAGAAGAATTTAATTTGTGATGAACGCCATTCAATTCATATTCAAACTGATGTTGCATCACAATCATATCCTTATCGCCAGTTTTTAACAACCATTTTTCTTCCAACAACTGTTGCAATAACTCGGCGGGAGAACCTTCTTTTAATAGAATTTTTCTATTAGAAAAAAGCTCTAAATACTCTAATTTAATAATAACATCTTCATCTATATCGTCACCCA
>JBIKOX010000058.1:0-14135 GCA_044357775.1 Bacteroidia bacterium
ATTTTCAAATAATTTCATTTAATAACTCAAAAATAAATTTTATCTCTTTATGAATTTTTTTAAATATAGTTTCATCTTTTGCTGTAGCTCCATTTTATTTGTAGGATGTAATAATACTGCATTGAAGCCCAGTGCTTCATTATTGATTCCTGTTAAAACCGGCAATAATTGGGGATATATTGATTCAACTTGTTCATTTAAGGTTGATCCAGCTTTTGAAAATGCAGGCGAATTTCATAATAACAGAGCGTTTGTTATTAAAGCCGGACGTTCTGCATATATAAACGATTCGGGTAGAGTAATATGTCCTTTTCAGTTTTTACAAGCTACTGATTTTAGCGACTCATTAGCGTTTGTATTAGATAAAAATAGTGCAATACAATGTATTGATATTAATATGAAGACTAAATTTACTTTAAAAGATGTGCAGGAAGTAAGCAATTTTAAAGAAGGTTTAGCGTCAGTAAAGCAAGCTGATAAATATGGATTTATTAATAAAACAGGAAAAGTTGTAATTCCTTTTCAGTATGATGACGTGTTGTTTTTTTCTGAGGGTTTGTGCGCTGTTGCTGTTACAAAACAAATTGAGGATTCTACCTATTCAGAATGGACTTATATAAATACCTCAGGAAAAACTACAAGTAATAGTGTGTTTGAAGTGGCTCAAAATTTTAATTTAGGTTTAGCTGCTGTAAAAAGAAACGGAAAATGGTCGTGGATTGACAAAAAAGAAAAAGATGTTTTTGGAAGTGACTTTGAAGAATGCCAATCATTTAAAGATGGATTTGCAGCATACAAAAAAGATGGTTTTTTTGGATTAATTAATAAATCTGGCAAACTAATTTTAGAACCTTCTTATGCTATTATCGGAAATTTTAATGAAGGGCTAGCGATGGTTTCGTTAGGGCCTGAAACGGTTGGATTTATTGATACAACCGGAGTTATTAAAATTCAACCACAATTTCAATCAGCTTCATATTTTCATAAAGGATATTGCTATATTTTTAAGGATAATAAAATTGGTTTGTTAACCAAATCAGGTAAATTATTTTGTGGTGGACAATATGATTCTGCCCCTGGATTTTTAGGTGCAGATTTTGGTTTTGTTGATTTTTCAATGAATACAAGAATTCAACTAGATGATATTAAGGTCGATGTTAATTAATGATTAGTTTGACATTTTTCAATTGATTAGAAATAGTTTTCTGCTATGAATTTATAGTAACAAGATTCTATTTTTTATTTCAAGTGAAATTGTTAGCCTCAAAGTTCATTTAGTAATGTATGATTTTTCTCATAATTATATAATTTGTAATTATTTTTTTGATATTTTTATACTACTATCAAAAGTGTATCCTAATTTATAAAAATAAAACTATGTTAAGTTTCCATTCAGCAAGTGCAAGAATAATTAATACCAGGCGTGCCGTAACAGAATGCATGGAAATTGCTTTAGGCAATTCGTATTCTGATTGCGATTTAATTATTCTCCATGCCTCTATAGGGCATAATTTTCAAGAACTAATTCAACAAGCAAAAGAAATGGCTCCAAAGGCAAAAATTTTGGCAGCATCTTGTTGTGGTGTAGTTGGAAGAGAAGGAGTAAGCGAATCAATGAAAGACATTGCATTAATGGCTGTTAAAGGAAAGGAGTTTGCTACTGCTCATGTTGATGGTGTTTTTGGACACAATTCTTATGAAAAGACTCTAGAAATTGCTCAGGAGTTAAAGCAACAATCGCCCGATATTAATATGATCTATTTTTTAGCATCCGGTATTGATATCGCTGATGATTTATGTATCAAAGCTTTTGAAGCAGTTTTTGGTCCGGAGGTTACTATTTTTGGTGCAACATCATCAGATAACATGAAAGGATTTATCAGTTTTCAAGCGATTGATGATAAAGTTTTTGAACATGGCGCGTATGCCGTAGGATTTTGTGACCCAACTTTAACTATAGATACTCAAGCAACTCATGGTTTTGTGGCCGTAGGCGAACCGTTAGTTGTAACAAAATCAAACGGATATATTATCGAAGAGTTTAACGGGCAGCCAGCTTGGAAAGAATATACCAAACGTCTTGGTTTACCTGAAACTGCCAATTGTGGTGACTCCATTCCTGTTGGTGCTTTAGGCGAAAAGTTATCGCCGGAGTTAGCAAAAGAATATGGAAATAATCATATTTTGAGAGTAGTAACAAAGCATGATGGTAATAATATGTATTATGCAACTCAATGCCCTGTTGGAACAGAATTATGGTTAACTAAACGAGACGAAGAGTTAATTTTTAGCGAGATGGATCGTATGGTAAAAGTTATGAATGAACGAGCAAATGGAAAAACTCCTGTAGCTGTTTTTCATGCCGATTGTTTAGCAAGAGGAAGATTTTTATTTGATAGAATTATAAAAGAAGAGCTGGTAAGTAAAATGCAAAATCCTTTTTATGTTGACGGTAATTGCCCACCATGGTTAGGGATGTATGGTTTTGGTGAATTTGCAAGATTAGGTGGTAAAAACGAATATCATAATTATACAACAGCTCTATATGTTATTTATCGATAGTATTAAAATGCTATAAAACATAAAACTGCACTGTAAACATGAATAATCAGAAAGATTATGAAAAACTATTACAAGATTACCATGATTTACAATTACGTGTAACTCAATTTTCTAATATTGAGCAGCAACTCATCAATACTCAAGATAAGTTAGATAGTGAGTTGCTGCTTTATAAAAGGTTACAAAAATTTAATACAAAAGCTCTAAAAGAGTTTTCAAAACTAAATTTAGTAAGATTAATAACAGAATCAGTTATTGATATTTTAGAGATAGAATCGTCTTTGGTTTATTTTAAAGATCATGAAGACGCTTCACAATCACTATTACTTGAGGAGGGATTTTCCATTGCTGATTTCAATAGACCAAGCTACATTGATGATTTAGAATTACTTTGCAAAAATAATCCAACAGAGAAAACAACGATACTTTCTGAAGATGTTTTTTTTAAATACTCAACGTTGAAGAATTTTTCAAGTGGATTGTTTTTCCATTTTTCTGAAAAGGAATTAGGATATTCATGCTGTATTTTAGGTCTCATCTCCATCGAAAAGGCACCTATTTACGACAAATTACAAAGTAAGCACGAAACCATTTTCAGTATTTTGTCACATCAAGTACAATCTTTGTTTGCCAATAGAGAAAAAAATGATAAAATAAATGAGCAAATTATAAAAATTTCAGAATCGGAAGTTGAATTAAAAAAATTGTCGCTCATTGCTACTAAAACTAAAAACGGCGTTATTATTACAGATAGTAATGGTAAAATTGAATGGGTAAATGATGCATTCACAAGTATTTCTGGCTATAGTTTAGATGAAGTAAAAGGTAAAAAACCAAAAGATTTTTTGCAAAGTGAACGCACTGATTCTGCTGAAGTACAAAAATTGGCAAATGCATTATTAAAAAAAGAAAATATAGAATTAACGCTTATTAATCATCATAAATCAGGGAAAGAATATTACAATCAATTAGAAATAATGCCTGTGTTTGACTCTGATGGTAATCATATTAATTTTATTGCTGTACAAAAAGATATTACCGAAGAAATAAATTCTAAAAAACAATTACAAAGAATTAATTCTCGTTTCGAGTTAATTACAACTAAATCAAATATTGGGATTTGGGAATTAGATTTACAAACCAATAAAGTGATTTTTAATGATGTTATTCTTAAACAATACGGTAAAAAAAGTACGGATAAAAATCTTGATGGATTTTGGGAAAAATCAGTACATCCAGAGGATTGGGATATTGTAAATTCAAAAAAGGATGAATTAATAAACTCCGGTAAAGAAATTATAGAATATGAATATCGCATTATTAAAAATGATACCGGCGAGGTTAGGATAGTACGAGATAATACCATTGCAGAACGCGATGAGCAGGGCAAATTATTAAGACTGATAGGTAGCTCTATTGATATTACAGAAGAACGATTAAATAAATTACAGCTCCAACAAAATTTAAAACAACAAGAATTATTATCCGAAGTTTCTTTAGGGTTAAATAATTTAACCGATTTTGATTCAAGGATTAATTTTGTTCTAAATAAAATAGGAAAGCACCTGAACGTTAGTAGAGTTTATGTGTTCGAAAATGCCGAAAATTCTGCTTATTGCTCTAATACCTACGAGTGGTGTAATAAAAATGTAATTCCCCAAATAAATGAATTACAAAATATTCCTTATCAAATAATTCCTTCATTTAAAAAACTCCTATTAGAAGAGGGTATCATTTATTCAGACTATATATCTTTACTGCCTACTGATTTAATGGTGGCTTTCGAGAATCAAGGAATAAAATCGATCGTAGTATATCCATTATATATTAGTGGTATATACTTCGGATATATTGGTTTTGATGATTGTAGTGTCAATAAAAAATGGACGAAATTGGAACTTGAGCTATTAAAAACTATTTCAGGAATTGTTTCAAATGCATTTGAACGCGATATTTCTCAAAAAGTATTAATTGCCAGCGAAAAAAAATACCGTGGTATTATTGAAAATATTAATATTGGTTTGATTGAATGTAATTTTAATGGTGAAATTGTATTTAAAAATCAAAAGTTTATTGAATTAACATTGTTAGATGATTCTAATTTATTAGTTATCTCTGGCGATATGGAAGGCGACTTGAAGCAAAAATTGGAGGACGGGATTATTTTATCTTATACTAAAATTGGTCATTCTGTATATGAAATAGACTTTACACGTACTGATAATAAAATTGTAACACTTTTAATTTCAATTGCGCCTGCCATCAACCAGCTAGGTGATGTTTCGGGATACATTAATGCATTTCTTGATATTACATCAGTTAAAGTACTGCAAAAAAATCTTGAAGTAGCATTAGTTGAAAGAGATGGTTTTTTAGAAAAAACAAGTTCTTTGAAATTATTTTATGAAAGTATTTTAAATCACTCCCCTGCAAAAATTGCAGTAATTAGTCCTGATTTAGTATTTAGTTATGTAAATGAATTGATTATTTACAGAGAACCTGAAATGGCTAATGCAGTAGGTAAATCTATTACTGAATTAATCAAATTATTTCCTGCCGAAGCAAAACGATTCAATAACTTGAAGGCTTATGTCAATCAAGCCATTGAAACTAAAAAACTAATTCAATTTGAAGAGTATCGTACGTTAAAATTAGAAAAAGGCGAAGAAGAGGTAGTGATTTTAAAAAGTGTATTGCCTTATTATACAGTAGATAACTCCTTAGAATATATTATAATCACAGGGATAGACATCACCAATTTAAAGAACATTGAAAAATCTGTATTAAAGAAAAACGAAGAATTAAAAAAAATAAATACCGAGTTAGATAATTTTGTATATAGTGTATCTCATGATTTAAGGTCACCATTGCTTTCAATAAAAGGTATACTAGAGTTAATTTTAAAAACAAGTGTTTTAGATGAAAAAATAACAAACTATTTAACTTTGGCTCAAAATAGTACTTCTAGATTAGATGGCACCATTCGTGAAATTTTAGAATATTCGAAAAATGCACGTTTTGATGTGGAATTAGAATTATTTGATGTGCAAGAAATGGTGCAACAAATTTATGATGACCTTAAATTTTCAGATAATTTAGCTATTAAACTTGTAATCGATATTCAAGGTTCTCCTATTATTTACTCAGATAAAAAACGCTTTAATACCTTACTTAAAAATTTAATTGGAAATTCTGTAAAATATAAAAGAAAAGATAGTAATGATTCATTTGTGAAATTTACCCTAAATAGAAATAACGATTCCATTGTTATGCAAGTAATTGATAATGGGATGGGAATTTCGGAATTGAGTATTGGAAAAGTTTTTGACATGTTTTATAGAGGGACAAAATTAAGTGCAGGCACTGGTTTAGGGCTTTATATATGCAAGGAAATTGTTAATAAGCTTAATGGTGAAATTTCTTTGCAATCTAAATTAGATGTTGGCACAACTATTGCAGTTATTATTCCAATACCAAACAACTAAAAAGTAAAATGTATAAATAAACTATTAATTAGTAGTTTTTATACAGATTAAGTGAATTAAAGTAGTTAAGTTTATGAATTAGCTTTGTTTTTAAAGATATAATCACTACTGCAGTCCAACTGGCTAATAAATATGACAATTAAACAAACAACATAAGCAGAATATGAAAAAGTACCTTTTAATTGACGATGATGATATTTTTAATTTTTTGCACTCCGAAGTGATTAAGCAAGTTGACGACTCAGCTGATATTATTAGTTATAGCTCAAGTATAGAAGCCTTGCAATATATGAAGGAACTGGTACAAGATAATTTACAACTGCCTAACTTTATATTTATCGATATACGTATGCCTGAAATGAATGGTTTTGAGTTAGTTGATGAATTTATAAAGTTTCCGTTGGAATTGTTTGAGCATTCAAAAATATTTTTTGTAACATCTTCTCTTGATCAGCGAGATCAATATAAATCACGTGATTATCCAATTATAACTGGTTTTATAGAAAAAACAATTTCAGTTGAACAATTACAACAAATACAATAGTGTAACTTTTTGTGCCGTGTATAAATGGCTTTTAATTGAATTTACTGTTGGGTAAAGCTCACTAAAACTTAATTAACTCTTCGTACAGCTCTTTTACAGGTAAACCCATCACGTTATAAAAACTACCTTCAATTTTATCTATCGCAATATAACCAAGCCAATCTTGCACTCCATAACCACCAGCTTTATCATATGGTGTAAAATTAATTAAGTAATATTCAATTTCTTCTGGTTTTAATTTTTTAAAATACACCTTACTTACATCGTAAAAGGTAGTTTGTTTATTGCCGCTTTTTAAGCAAACAGCAGTAAATACTTCATGCATTTTACCACTTAATGTTTCTAACATCTTTTTGCCCTCAATAAAGTTAGCTGGCTTATTAAAAACTTTGCCTTCGCACCAAACAATCGTATCTGCGGTGATTAATATTTCAGTTTCTTTTAAATCTTCGGCATATGCATCCGCTTTTTTCTCTGCTAAATATAATGCAATCTCCTCTGCCAACAGGTCAATTGGAAAAGATTCGTCAGCATTTATAGGTTTGTTTAAAAATGTAAATCCTAAACTTTTTAAAAGTTCCTGTCTACGAGGTGAATTTGAACCTAGGATAATTTGGTAAGGAAATTCTTTTAAATGTTGCTCAACACTATTCATATAAATATTTAATAATAAAAGTAAACGCTATTCCAAATAGCATAATTAATTTAAGTAATACACTTGCAATTTTAAAATCCTTGCTTGTTTTGGAAGTGATAGTTTTTATAATTAATAGCAATAACGGGACAATTACCAAACCAGCAATATAATAAACAGCAATAATTTCTTTTTCATGATAAAATTTTAAACATGCCAGAAGTAACAATCCTACTGTAATTATTAGTAAAAAAAAAGTAACCACTTTACTTGTAATTATTCCCCAAACGATGGGCATTGTTTTGCAGCCTGTTTGAATGTCTCCTTTATAGTCTTCCATATCCTTAATTACTTCTCTTGCAAACGAGGTTAAAAAAGCAAAAGCTGAATATCCAATTACAATCATCATTAACTTATTTAAAAATGAACCTAGCAACATGGATATCATTGGATTAATACCTCCCGAAAAATAATAATCATAAACCATAGGTAGCAGCGGAATTAATGCTGTTAATAACGAAACAATGATGTTTCCAACTAATAATTGTTTTTTAAAATGAGTTGAATAAAACCACAATAATAAAATACTAGAAATTTGAATTAGCAGTAATTTTAAGTTATGACATTTTAAAGCAAGGTATAATCCTAAAATTAACCCTATGGTATTTAAAACAATATGCAATATCATTGCCCATCGTCTTTTAATTGTTACATCAATAACAACAGTTGTTGGCCTATTTATTTTATCTGTTTTTACATCAAAATAATCATTAATAATATATCCTGCTGCTGCAATAAGCAAAGTGCTAATTAATGAGATTGAAAATAAAGTAGGTGTAAATTTCGAAAAATCGTTTAGTGGAGCAAACACAAGGTATTTAATGCAAATTTGAGTAGCGCTTATTATAAGCAGATTCTCAATACGAATTAATTTAAAAAAAGCTATTATTGGATTTTTTAACAAAGTAATTTTTTAAAGATTGAAAGTTAAGTATTAAAATTTTAAATTTGAAATAAAATTCAATGACTGAATTAAACCAAATTTATTGGAATAATAGATATTTATGTAATGATTTTAGTTGGGATATTGGTGATATATCTATGCCATTAAAAATATATTTTGAGCAATTAACCAATAAGGGATTAAAAATTCTTTTACCAGGAGCGGGTAATGCGCACGAGGCAGAATTTTTGTTTAAAAATGATTTTAAAAATGTTTTTGTTTTAGATTTTGCAGATGAACCCTTGCAAAATTTTAAAAGACGATTACCTAATTTTCCGCAAGAACAACTTATTAAGCAAGATTTTTTTGAACATCATGGAAAATATGATTTAATATTTGAACAAACTTTTTTTTGTGCTATCAATCCTAATTTAAGAACGCTATATATTAAGCAAATGAAACAATTATTAAATCCCAATGGTAAGTTAGTTGGTTTGCTTTTTGATGATGCTATGAATTTGGAGAAACCCCCATTTGGCGGTAATTTAGCAGAGTATAGAGCATTATTTTCAAGGAGTTTTAGTATAAAAAAAATGGAACGTGCAAATAATTCAATAAAGCCAAGAGAAAATAGAGAGTTATTTTTTATCTGTGAAAACAATTAGCAATCAAATATTGAACCTAAGTAAAAAATAAAAAAGCATATAAATTTGAGTTTTGATAAATGCATATTTGATGAAAAACAGTACATGGGTCATAACAGACTCAGTATTATTTGGAGAACAGTAATTAGTTTATTTTGTTTTATAGGATATTATTGGAGCGAAAACCCTAAACCTATTCAAATTTCAGTGTTAAGTTTTGGAACATATCCAGCGATTGATATTCCTCACTCTGGCCAAATTTTTTTTCTTTTAGGAATATTTGTTTTGTTTTTTTCAGCTTTATTGACCTTTGTGCTTCATACTCACACGCAAGTTTTTTCAAATTATATTTTAATTGATGGATTTTGGACTGCAAGACGTGTGAAAATTAATTTAAATACAATTACTAACATTAGAAGAAGTCGTTATAAAAAACATATTCTTAGAAGGGCAGTATACAACCTTCACAGCAAAGGTGTTATTCGTTTTTTTACTAGTGGCAATGAGTTTATTGAGTTAAAAGATGATGCCGGATTTACGTACAGAATTGGAACACAAAAACCACAAGAACTATATAATCTTTTAAGAAGACAATTAAGAAACGTTGCAAATTAAAACTTTAAAACAAAATGCTCTTTCTGCTTATTCTCTGTTTTAAAAAACACAATTCCAAATTTAAATAAATCTAAACTCAAGGTGACTTCTTTGTTAGCACAAATTTCTTTCCATGCTTTTTGCATACCGTCGCTCCAATAAATATCATCAAAAACAAAAATAGAATTTGTGTTTTTTTTATTTAATGCTGCTTTAAAATAAGCCATTGTTGGTTCATAGGCATGATTTCCGTCAACGTATAAAAAGTCAAGAGAATCTATTTTTAAAAGTAGATTTGGAAACGCTGAATTAAAATTATCATTAATAGTAGTTATATTAGTTACATCTACTTTTTTAAATAGTTCATTTGAAAAATCAAATAAATTAGGGCAACCTTCAATACTATAAACGCTTGATTTTGGTAATGCTTTGGATAAATATAAACTTGTTAAACCAATAGAAGTACCTAATTCTACACTATTTTTAGGTTTAAACTTATTTAATAATCGGTATAAAAATTCAGCTTGTTTTTTTTGAGCTATACCATGTTTTGCAATCTGTTTTATAATGCGAGTGTTAGTGCCAAGCTTTTTTGAGCCGGCACCAAAATCGCTAATAGTAATTTTTGTATTATCTGATTCTAATTGCGTTCTTATTGCCTTAAGTTCTTCAAAATCTCCAAAAGGATTATCGTTTTTAATTAACTCCATATAAAAATTAAACAAAAACGGAGAGTGCAAATCGTGTTCGGTATAAGATGTTAATCTATAATTTATATATTTTAAAATTGTTTTTATTTCCATTTATTATTTATCCTGGCAATTACAAACTGCTATTTTTACAAGAGGTTTAGTTTTGTAATCTGGCAGGCTGGTTTCTTTCATAAAGAAAATGGTTAAATCGGAAATGTAATCGTTGGGATGTTTTTTATTCCATGTATTAATTAAGTATTTGCAATAAAATGGTCGCATATAATTATTGTTATTAAATGTATAGTTTTCCTGAAATTTTCGCCACCTATCACTCTCAAATTCATTAACAACAGGAATTGGTTTTGCAAATGAAACCGAATCTAACTTGTTTTTAATGTCGATGTATTTTCCTTTAGTTTTATGATAGCCGCTATAAACAAACCAGCCATCATCTTTTAAAATTGAGGGAGAAAACATTCCCCAGTTTTGTTCTAACCTAAATACCTTCACCAAGTTTATAACCGTTGGATGTAATGCATAAGGAAAGGCTTGCATATTACCAAAGTTCATGACTAAACAAAAACTCGTTACTAAAATGATGAAATAGTTTTTTAATGTAAATAGTAAATTTAAAATCAATGGCATTTTTTGTTTTTGTATTTCTTGCACCTCTAATTTAGGTTTGTTTTTGTAAAAATGAGATTCAAACCAATCCATAGTTTTAGATGGTAATAAGCCAACAATAGATACAATAGCTATTATAAAAAATAGACCTACATATACCGTAAATGCAATTCCTATAAAAAGTGCTACAATACTTATAATGCCAATCAATCTTATTTTTGATGAAACAAAAGGTAATACAATCATTATTGGAGCTAGCAATTCAATATAATACACTACATAGGTTAAGCTTTTTAATAAGGTAGGAAATTGATAAATAAATGTTCCAAACGGCATTCTTATTTGATCAAGGCTTAAGGCATAATATAAGGCGGTACCTTCCGAATGCCATTCGGGAGAGGTTTTTAATAAGGCTGAAAAAAATAATACGGAGCAAACTAAAAATATATATCCAATATTTGCCCACGATAAAAAGTTGTTGTTGTAATTTGATTTTTTTTGAATGGAATAACGATCTCCCCAGTTCATGAAAAAGCCCCAAAATAATATAATACGAAGCAAATCATCACCACCTTGTAAAATAAATGGGTTTCTGTTTTGTAAAGAAGTAAGCAGCACCCAGCATATAAATGTAAATAAGCGAGTTCGGTATCCTAAAATTAATATAGCAACACAAATAACATTTATGATAAACAAAAATACTTGCCACCAGAAATTGCCACTTAAGGTGTGAAAGGAAAAATAGGTAGGACTCCAGTTATATTGTTTTAAAATACTGATAGGTAAAACGCCTTCATCAGTCAAAAAAGCAGTAATTGATGAAGATCGAAAATACAAATCGGCCAATAAAATTAGTCCTATTCCAATGCGCATTAAACCTAATGCTCTAGTATCTAAAGTATAAGATGCTTTTAAGCGAACGAGTATGTGTTGAAGCGTTTTCGTAAAATAAAAATGGCTCCACAATTTTGCGGAGCCATAAAATTAGTATTCTTTAAAATTATAAGCAACCTACTTCGCCAGAAGCTGTTACAGCATAAAAGGAAGTAGGAGTTGTTTTGCATGCTATATTTGAAAATGTAGCTTTAATACCACTTGCTGTTGATACTGTTAAACTACCAGCTTCAGAGTACCAAACACTTCCAGCATCTTGGCTTGGGGGATTAACAATGGTCATAAAGGCTTTTCCGGGACCTAATGCTGCAGCACTATTTACAAATTGGTAAGTACCAGCAGTAGGTGCAGTTGAAAAACAAATAGAAATACTTGTAGCTAAACTTGCGTTGGATGTTGTTAAACAAGTTGGTGCAGGCGTTGAGCAATTAATGTTTGACCAAACACCAACTGTACCAATTCCTGCAAGCGAAGAATTTTGTTGAGTTGGAGCTATTACAATTGAACCTGTAGTAGTAACATTGGTAATATTAGGATTTGCACCAGTTCCGCTAGAAGCTTCATCTTTATAAGTAGGAGTTATAGCGTCACTATCATTTTTTGATTTACATGAAATAAAAATAATGCTTCCTAATACTAGTAAAGAAAATGCAGATAAAATGATTTTTTTCATTATTAAATGTTTTGATTAGCCAAATATAATTAAAATAAATTTTGTTTCCAAATCCCTACACTCAGTGACTACCTGCATTTAATAGTTAATAAAAGCATTTTTCATCGTTCACCATTTTTTTTAATAAAACGCAAGCTCTGTATCTATCTTCTTGATATTCTTCATAAAGATTATTTAATGTGTTTAGTACCTGAGCTAATCCTATTTCATCAGCCCATTTTAAAAGACCTTTAGGGTAATTAACGCCTTTTGTCATTGCTAAATCAATATCCGAAACGGAGGCAATTCCCAAATAATGAGTGTCGCAGGCCTCATTAATAAGCATGCAAAGTATTCTATTAACAATGTATTTTCCTAAAACCTCGTCTTTTTTTGGTTCAGCAAGTATTGCGCCTTCTCTGTAATCATAAAAACCTCTATTTGATTTTTTACCTAAAAAATTTGCTTCCAATAAGCGTTTTTGGGTTAACGAAGGTTTAAAGCGTGGATCGTAGTAAAACTGTTGCCAAACGGTTTCTGTAACCACATAGTTTACATCATGTCCAATTAAATCCATTAATTCAAACGGACCCATTTTAAAACCTCCAATTTCGCGCATAGCCCAATCAATGGTTGCAATGTCTGCAATTTGCTCATCATAAATACGTAAAGCTTCACTATAAAAAGGACGAGCTACACGATTTACAATAAAGCCTGGCGTGTCTTTTGCCATAACTGTTACTTTGCCCCAACTAGTAATCAATGCTTGGCAATGGTTTGCAATTAGTAAATTGGTGGCAACACCAGGAATAATTTCTACTAAAGGCATTAAGGTTGCGGGATTAAAAAAATGAATGCCAATTACTTTTTCAGGGTTTTTGCAAGCTGATGCAATTGAAGTTATAGACAATGATGATGTGTTAGAAGCTAAAACGCAGGTTTCAGATGTAATACTTTCTAACTCTTTAAATACTTCCTGTTTTACATGACTATTTTCAACAATGGCTTCAATAATTAAATCACAGTTTTTAAAATCCTGAATAGAAGTAGAGTAGGAGGTTAAACTTAAAATTTCTTTAGCTTTATTGTCGGTAATTTTTTGTTTTTCAACTAATTTAGTTAATGAGTTTATTAAATTAGTTTTTGCTTTTTCTAATGCAGCTGAGTTTGTATCGTAAACAATGGTTTTGTGTCCTGCAGTTGCAGCTACCTGAGCAATGCCGCTTCCCATTGCCCCAGAACCTACTATGCCAATGATTGAATTTTTACTGAACATAATTATTTTTTAATAAGCACTTTTTTTGTTTCGTTAATATGATTTCCTTTTAATGTAATAAAATAACAACCATCTATTAATTGATTGGTGTTAATGCTTGTTTTATAAAAAGGCTGATTACAATTTATAATTTCTTGTTTAATTAACTTGCCAAGCAAATCAGTAATGTTGCACTCAATTGTTTTATTTTGTTGATTAGCGATTAAAAAATTTAATTCGTTTTTTGCAGGATTTGGATATACCGAAAATAAAGAGCTTGGCGTTTCTGTCTCTTTTAAACCAACAGAATTTTTATAAGTATTATCACCTTCTAAAATAAAAATACCGTTTTGCATATCGCAAGCAATTATAATTTTACTTGGTAAGTACGGGTAAGCTCCCCAGTTGCCTCTGTATGCTGGGCTATATTGGTTATCATTTACGCCATGTTGCGGATAAGTATCAAAATAACCATGAATAGTTGTATTTGCAGGATTAGAAATATCATATAAATAAATGCCATCTACATAAGTGCTCATCCAACACCATCTATTACCTAAAATATAAGGGTTGTGAGCAGTTGCACCAAAATTTGAACGAATGGTATCTATT
>JBIKOX010000055.1:0-14497 GCA_044357775.1 Bacteroidia bacterium
CACTTTGGTATAACCGAAGATCCGTGTGATTTGATAAAGTTTCTCTCAATAAAATAAATACGTCAATAATTTTAATACTAACTTCTATAGCTCTTTTACTTTTTAAAACATTGGCTAACATCATAACTCCTTGTTCAGTAAAAGCAAGGGGTAAGTACTTAATATTATCTCCTCTCTTCAAGGTCGCATTTTGCGACCTTGAAACTGTCGCCTCTTCTATTGTCAATTCAAACATATAGTGTTTTGGAAACCGCTCCATATTACGTTTCACTTGTTCTTTTAATCTTTTTGTTTCAACCCCATAAAGTTCGGCTAAATCTCTATCTAGCATTACTTTTTGGTTTCTGATGAAGTAAATCTTTTGCATTATCACCTCATCAGGTAATAATATTGAATTATTAATTTCTGCCATTTTTATACTGATTTAGGCATCACAATATGTGATACCTTTGTTCAATATAAAATTAAATAATATAATAGCAGGTCTTTGCTATGAAATATAGCAATATTTGTTTTTTCAAGGTCGCAATTTGCGACCTTGAAAAATTCTAATAAAACAAATTACTGTAAGGGAAACGCTTTACATGTATTTCTTTAACTACATCATAAAGTGTTTTTTTAAACTCATTTGTGTTTTCTTTATTTTGAGCACTAATAAAAAGCGAAGTTTGATCTAAATTACTCATCCAGGTTTTTTTCAATTCATCAAGTGATAAATTTTCACGTGTTATTGGCGTTAAATCATCCTCGTCTTTTTTCACGTATTTAAAGGCATCTATTTTATTAAAAATCAAAATAGTTGGTTTATCACCTGCACCAATATCAATTAAGGTTTGCCGAACCACATTAATTTGATCCTCAAAATTTGGATGAGAAATATCTACCACGTGCAATAAAATATCAGCTTCACGCACTTCATCCAATGTACTTTTAAAGCTTTCCACTAATTGGGTTGGTAGCTTTCTAATAAAACCAACTGTATCACATAACAAGAAAAATAAATTATCAATGGTTACTTTACGCACTGTGGTATCTAATGTTGCAAATAATTTATTTTCTGCAAACACGTCGCTCTTGCTAATCATATTCATGATGGTAGATTTACCAACATTAGTATAACCAACTAACGCTACACGCACAAACTCTCCGCGGTTTTTACGCTGCGTGGCCATTTGCTTATCTATTATTTTCAAATCTTCTTTTAGCTGAGCAATTTTATCACGCGCAATTCGGCGGTCAGTTTCTATTTCTTTTTCACCAGCTCCGCCGCGCGTTCCAGTGCCACCTCGTTGGCGTTCAAGGTGAGTCCACATACCTGTTAAGCGTGGCAGTAAATACTGCATTTGCGCTAATTCAACTTGTGTTTTAGCGTGAGCTGTTTGTGCCCGTTGCGAAAATATTTCAAGAATTAAAGTTGTTCTATCTAAAATTTTTACACCTAATTCTTTTTCTAAATTACGTTGCTGAGAAGGCGTTAATTCATCGTCAAAAATAACGATATCAATTTTATGTTCTACGATGTAAGTTTTTACTTCAGTGAGTTTTCCTTTGCCAATAAATGTGGCTTTATCTGCTTTTTCTAATTTTTGAGTAAAAACTTTTTTTGTTTCTACGCCATAGGTTGCCGATAAAAAAGCTAATTCATCTAAATACTCGTATGCTAAATCCTCGTTTTGTTTTTTATTTATAACGCCTATTAAAACTGCTACAAGTTTTGGTTTTTCTGTTGAGTGAGTGCTTGGTTTCAATGCTATTATTTACCCTTTAAATCAGTTTCAATGTAAGAAGCAACTGCTTCAATTTGCTCAGAAGTTAAAGTTTCTTTGTATGCAGCCATTGTATTTTTACCATTAGTAATAATATCAACAATTCCCGAATGTGATAATTGTGTTACAGATAAATTTTTTGCTCCACCCGCGGCTAATTTTCCATCGTTACCATGACAAAGTGAGCATTTTTGTTCGAAAATCTCTTTACCGATATTCGCTGCAATTTTAATCCCTGCTTTTGCATCTTTTGCTTTATATGCTAAGGAAAACGATACGACAATTAAAAAAAATGAAAGCGTGGCTAATACCTTGTTTTTTTTCTTAAACCCAATGACTGCTAAGGGAATTGAAAGCATTACCAGAGCAATTTTTATATACATAATTGTTGGAAAAGGTGTATGAGGCAATTGCGTCATTAAAAAAATACCTGTTGCCAAAAAGCCAAAACTTACGATCATTTCGGCAACTTTTGTTTTCTTTTTAAATTTTTCTAAAAGTTCATCTCTATCACTTAATAATAAAATTGTTTTAATTAAATAAATTAATGTAAATAACACTACAAATAATGTGTGTGAATGAAGCATGCCTGTGGCCATAATCTAAATTTTAATGTAATTCAAAATTAACAAATTATCTGTAATTAAAAACGATAAACTAATTTTAATAAATAAGCGATAATGCTATATTTGTTATAACAAAAAACAACTTATGCATAAACTTCTTTTAGTATTTTACTCTGTATTTTTTATTAGTCTTAGTTTGAATAGTCAAACTACTTTTCCTTCTAATGGGGCGCCAAATTTAATTCATACAATGTATGCTTTTACAAATTGTACATTGCATGTTGATGCCGATATTACAATTTATAACGGTACACTGCTTATTCAGGATGGAGTGATTTTGAAAGCAGGTGAAAAATTAGATTTTCAGAAAGAAGCAGTTTCAATAGATTTAAAAGGAAAGCATATTTATCCTGCATTTATTGATTTGTATAGCGATTACGGAATACCCGAATTAAAACGAAGCGAGCAAGCAGACGCTCCAAAAAAAGGAGCCTATGGTTGTAATCAAGCTATAAAGAGTGATATTGAATCCCATAAATTATTTTTACATGATCAGCAAAAAGCAGACGAATTAAGAAAACTAGGATTTGGCGCTGTGCTAACGGCACAAAAAGATGGTATTGTGAGAGGAACTGGCGTACTCGTAAATTTAACTAATGCTAAAGAAAATGAGAGTATTATTTTGGATAGAGCTGCTTCTTTTTACTCTTTAAAGAAAGGCACTTCGCCACAAGATTATCCATCCTCTTTAATGGGTGCAGTGGCTTTATTAAGGCAAACGTATTATGATGCCGATTGGTATAAAAACAATCAAACAAAAACGGAATATAATATCACGTTAGATGCATTTAATAAATTAAAAGAATTACCTGCCATTTTTGAAGGGAATGATAAATACAATGATTTAAGAGGGAAAACAATTGCAGATGAATTTAAAATAAAATATATTATTAAGGGTGTGGGTAACGAATATCAAAGATTGTATGATATTCAAAATACAAATAGTGAGTTTATAATTCCAGTAAATTATCCTGATGCTATTGATGTTGAAGATCCTTATGATGCAGAGCAAGCGTCATTAACAGATTTAAAACATTGGGAAATGGCTCCTTCCAATTTAGCGGCTCTCGAAAAAAACTATATTCAATTTTGCATTACCACTGCCGATTTAAAAGATAAATCACTTTTCTTAAAAAATGTACGAAAGGCAATTGCTTATGGTTTGTCAGAAAAAATGGCATTAAAAGCATTAACATCTAATCCAGCAAAATTTATTGGAGTTCAAAACAAAATTGGTAGTTTAAAACAAGGTATGTTGGCCAATTTTTTCATTTCGTCTAAATCTGTTTTTGAAGATGATGCTATTATTTATGAAACTTGGAGCAAAGGAATTAAACATGTATATGATAATTTGGCACTTCCAAATATTGCTGGAACCTTTGAGTTAATATATGGCGCATTAAAAAGCAAATTAATAATTTCAAAAGAGCAAGATAATTTATCGGGACTTATTTTCTTAAAAGATAGTATGAAAGCAAAAGCTAATATAACTTTTAAAAATAACCTAGTAACTATAAGTTTTCCATATGATTCGACATTTACAATGCGGTTAACAGGAAATTATAATGAACTTACAAAATCATTTAAAGGCGCCGGGCAATATGCAGATGGCAGTTGGACAGACTTTACGTTAAATTATTCCGCAACTTTAGATACTGCAAAAACTAAAACGGCAGCAAAGGCAAAACAAACCATTGATTGTGGTAAGGTTTTTTATCCGTTTGTAGCTTATGGTGAACCAGAAGCAGAAAATAATGGTTTAATAAAAGATACGTGGTTGAAATTTAAAAAACGGTATGATGCATTACTCATTAAAAATGCTACCATTTGGACAAATGAATCTGACTCTATTTTAAAAGACCAAGATGTTTATATTGTTGATGGTAAAATTGTGCGTATTGCGCCTAATATAGATGTTCCTAAAACAGCCTTCGCAAAAATAATAGATGCAAAAGGCATGCACTTAACACCCGGCATTATTGATGAACATTCGCACATTGCCTTGTTTAGTGTAAATGAAGGGGCTGATGCTAGTAGCGCTGAAGTAAGAATGTCAGATGTAATTAATCCGGATGATATAAATATTTATCGTCAGTTATCTGGAGGAGTTACAACTGCGCAATTATTGCATGGCTCTGCAAATCCTATTGGTGGCCAAAGTTGTTTAATAAAATTACGTTGGGGTAAAAGTCCACAAGAATTTAAATACGAAAACGCGCCCGGCTTTATTAAGTTTGCTTTAGGAGAAAATGTAAAACACTCAAATGGTTTAAATCCCGATCAAGTAAGATTTCCTCAAACTCGAATGGGCGTTGAACAATTGTATTATGATTATTTTACACGTGCAACTGCATACAAAAAGCAATTTGCAGATTACACAAAACTTACCCCAAAAGAAATAGAAAAAAACAAAATCACATCTCCTCGCAAAGATTTAGATTTAGAAGCGCTGGCCGAAATAATAGATGCAAAACGATTTATTACCTGCCATAGTTATGTGCAAAGTGAAATCAACATGCTAATGCATGTAGCCGATAGTATGAAATTTAAAGTAAACACATTTACGCATATTTTAGAGGGATATAAAGTGGCTGACAAGATGAAAGCGCACGGTGCAAATGCGTCTACATTTGCCGATTGGTGGGCTTACAAATTAGAAGTAATGGATGCTATTCCGCACAATGCAGCTATGCTTACAAAAGCAGGAGTAAATACGGCAGTCAATTCTGATGATGCTGAAATGGGAAGACGATTAAACCAAGAGGCTGCTAAATCAATTAAATATGGAGGATTAACAGAAGTTCAAGCTTTAAAATTAATTACTTTAAATCCTGCAAAAATGTTACACATTGATGAAAAAGTGGGAAGTATTAAAGTAGGTAAAGTAGCAGATTTAGTTTTATGGTCGGATAACCCATTAAGTATTTACACTAAAGTAAATACTACCATTATTGATGGGCAAATTTATTATGACAAAGATGAAGATGCTAAATTACGAGAAGACATAAAAAAAGAACGCGCTCGCATTATTTCCAAATTAATTTTAGAAAAAAATAAAGGTGCTAAGGTAATTAAGCCGCAACCTAAAAAACAAAACCGCTTTCACTGCGATAGCGAGGATAGTGGTTGGTAGTATTTTTTTGAAATTATCACCAACAAAAATCTTTTATATCATTTGGACTAATAATTTGTGTTGTGGCCTCGGGATAAACATTTGAGAAGGCTTTTGTAAATCTAACTTTTTGAGTAAGACTATATTTAAATTCAAACGCATTTAGTTGGCTGCTAGTTTTTTCTAAATAATCTACCTCTTGCTGTTGTAAAGTTCTCCAAAAATAAGGTTTACTGTTTTTACTTTGCCATTCGTTCATTTTTTGTCTATCGGCAATCATCATATTTTCAAAAAGAGCCCCAGCATCTTGTCTATTTTGTATCGGTCTAAAATCATTAATAATAGCATTACGAATGCCGTTATCCCAAAAATATATTTTTTTAAGTTTGCTCACTTCCTTGCGCTGGTTTGTATTATATGCTTTTAACCTAAATACAACAAAAGCTTTTTCTAATAAATCAATATAGCTATCAACGGTTTCTGTTTTTACTTTTAATTGAGTAGCTAATTCATTTAAAGATACTTCTGATCCCATTTGATATGCTAATAGTTGCAGAAGTTTATCGAGTAATTCTGGTTTACGAATATCCTTCCAAATTAAAACGTCTTTATATAAATACTGTGATGCTAAATTTTTTAATAATAATTCAGCATCAATTCTATTAGTGCATATTTCAGGGTAAAACCCATGTATTAAATGAAACGGTAAGTTTTCATTAATAGCAATGATATTCTCATCTTTATACAATTCAAATAACGAAAAAGGATATAAGTGCAATAAAATATGCCTGCCCGTTAATGGTTCAAAAATTTTGTCTGATATTTCGAGGGCAGATGAACCCGTCGCTATTAATTTTACTGTTTTAAAATTATCTACAATGCGTTTTAATAGAAGTCCAGCATTATCTATTCGTTGCACTTCATCAATAACTACTAATTTATTTGCGCCAATTAAATCTTTAAGTTGAGTTAAGGATGCTGTTGAGAGTATGTTTTGTACGTTTGCTTCATCGCCAGTTAAATACAATGCCTTTTCGTTACTATTTTCAATTAATTGATTAACCAATGTTGTTTTACCAACTTGCCTTGCTCCTATTAAAACTAACGCTTTATGTTTAGAAAGCCATTTTTCTAAATTAACATAAGCAACTCTTTGTAGTGTATTCATTAAGCAAAAGTACAAATAATTATTTTGTAACAGAAAAATTACTATTTATTTATATGTTGTGTCGGAAATTTTAATAAAAAATGTTAGTTTTAGCAAAATAACACTAAGTTTTCTTGCCCGAAACTACTAAATGGACTTATAAAAAAAATATAAAAATTGTCTACCGTTTTGGCAAAATCTTGTCTTTCTAACCAAGTTAGAACTAGACATTTTTAGGCGTATCTATTTTTTAATTCGTAAAGACAAGTAGGACTTAATTATTGCATTTTTTAATTATCTATCTAATTTGTTAAGTATTTTTGGAGCCACGTATGATGCAATGGCTGCTTCCAATTAGTTTCTAATTGTCTAGATTCAGTAATAGTATTATCAAATACTAAAGTATTACCTGAAATTATATTATCTGCCAGTAACTCTTTTATTTGCGAAGCCTTTACCACCTCTACTTGATTATTATTTTCGTAAGCTACTAATAAACGATTTAATAAGTCTACCGAAAATGCCAGCTCTAATTCTTTTACAAATCGAACTTGTTTATCAATACTACAACCACTGGCGTTGTATTTATCTTCATTAACTTTAAAAATCAATAATCGATTTTGGTATAATTCAAAAGAAGCATCTAAACTCACATCGTGCGCCGTCCAGCCACTCACAAAATTTTGACAACGATTTTTAAAATCAGCTATTAGTTCGTTGGTTAATTCTTTACTTAAAGTATAAATCCAAATACGCTCGTTCATAATATTACTCTTAAATAAATTTACATTTACGACTGGCAAAAGCGCACATACGTAATAAAATGATGCCGTGTTTAAAACGAGAGATATTTGTTTCTCCGTAAGTTCGATCTCTGTACTTAATTGGAATTTCAACAATTTTTAAATTCAATTTATGTGCGCCAAACAATAAATCAAAATCTCCGAAAGGATCAAACTCACCAAAATATGTTCTGTTCTTTGTTAGTTTAATGTAGTCTTTCCTAAACATCACTTTCGTTCCACATAATGTATCCTTAAAGAGTTGGTCGAGTAACCAAGTAAATACCCAACTAAAGAAATGATTACCTAAATAATTTAAAAAACGCATCGCTTCTCCCTCCATTGGATATACTAAACGTGTGCCATTAATAAAATCGCCTTTGCTTCCAGCAATCGCATCATAAAATTTAGGGATGTCTTCTGGTGGAACAGTTAAATCTGCATCTAAAATCATTAAAATATCTCCAGTTGCTATCTTATATCCTTCACGCACAGCGTCTGCTTTTCCTTTTCCTTTTTGCTGACCTATTTTTATATCGTGAGTTACGGCATATTTTTTTTGAATTTCTTGAATTTTTTGCCAAGTATCATCCGTGCTATTTCCTTCAATAAAAATAATTTCAACATGCTTACCAAATTTTGGCAAACGGGTAATGGCATTTTCAATATTACCACTTTCGTTACGGGCAGGAATAACAACTGTTGTAGAGTATTTCGTTTTATAATCGTCTGGATTGCTTAATGGTAAGGGTTTTGCAAACGAATAGGTATTTAAACTAAAGAATCTAAAGAAAGGAAACTTCGCTAAAAACAAATTATGTAACTCTGCAATTAACGGAATATAAAAAGGAAAAATAAATCGTTTACTATTTCTATAAACATCAAATCCCGACACAAATAATAAATTGTTTACGTCCTTTGTGTTTAACCAGTTTTGTGTTGGTGTTTTTGTTTTTAATCCAATTAATTCCGCAAATTTCAACGCGGGTTCCCATAAGGAGTTATAGTACTGAACAATAATTTTTGTATTTGGGTGACATACTTTTTGCACTTGCTCAAACACCGCTTGTATATCATCTACAAAGCCAATTAAATTACTTATAATAACAAAGTCATACTTTTCGGTCAATGTAATAGTGTTAGCGTCCATCAACATGAACTCAATGTTTTTACCCACATGCTTTTCTTTAGCCCAAGCAATTTGTCCTTCGCTAAAATCAATCCCAGTTTTTTTGCTACCAGCAATTCCTGCTAATAAATCACCGCTTCCACAACCAACTTCCAAAACAGAGCTATCTTCGTGTGAAAAATAATTACAATAATTCGTAATTTCTTTCCAATAGTAATTTGATAGTCCACGCCCTTTTCTTTTAGAAGCAATAGTGTTAAAATATTCTTTAATGTTTTGCAAAATCTGTTTTTTTAGATAGGCTAATTTACAAGTTTAAATTAAATGTATGAGCTATAAACTAAAATAATTGAATTTCGAGAAGTTAAATAGGCAATTTTTTTAAACACGTATTATTACTTATTTCTACCAACACAGTAATCGAAAATGAGTTGTTTGATAGTTTATTAAATCACTTTAATAATTAGGATTAAATCATCGCAACTTTTGACAACCCTCATTTAAAAAAACGACTCCATCATTTTACTTTACCAATAGTTTATGATTATTTGAAGGTATTGAACAAATACATCATGGATTAGGATAATGATTCGTGTTTATTATTTAACGCTAATAATTTAATACGTCTAATTTGCAATAAAGTGGAAGAACTTTTTTAAAAAAAGGAAAGAATGAGTAAATATCAATTGCTTTTATGTTTTTTGTACATAATAATTATTGGATGTAAATGTCAGGATAGCAAAATGGATTTCATTCACAAAAAAAATACGGAAAGTGTATTTGAAGAAAAACAAAGAAAAGACAGCGAAATTCTTCATCTAAATTCTAAAGAAAAGTTGCAAGGCCAACATTATACGTTTAGAGAAGCAGCAAAAAAAGTGATATCAGGTGTGGTACACATCAAATCTACATATACCAATCAATTTAATCAATTTTCGGACCCAACTATTAGTGATTTTTGGCGCCATTTTTTTTCAGAATTTGATGAGCAAAAATATAAAATAGAGGCTTCGGGCGTTATTGTAAGTAGCGATGGTTATATTGTTACAAATGATCATGTAGTTGAAAATGCAGATGAGGTGGAGGTAATACTTCACAATAAAAAATCGTTTAAGGCAAAAATTATTGGAATTGATCCTGATACCGATCTTGCATTATTAAAAATTCAGGAAAAAAATTTGAATTTTATAGAATTTGGTAATTCAGATAATACAGAAGTTGGCGATTGGGTTCTTGCTGTTGGTAATCCTTTCAATTTAACTTCAACTGTCACATCCGGCATTATAAGTGCTAAGGCAAGAACAATTAATATCTCTAGCAAGAAAAGCGCAATTGAATCTTATATACAAACAGATGCTGCCATGAATGTTGGAAATAGTGGCGGCGCATTAGTTGATGAGCAAGGAAAATTAATTGGCGTTAATGCTGCTATTACAAGCTCTACTGGTTCTTATGCTGGCTATTCC
Organism: Bacteroidia bacterium; assembly: GCA_044357775.1. Classification (GTDB taxonomy): domain Bacteria; phylum Bacteroidota; class Bacteroidia; order B-17B0; family Aurantibacillaceae; genus UBA4416. The sequence continues at coordinate 10,029 of JBIKOX010000055.1, forward strand.
TTTGCAATTCCAATAAATATAGTAAAAAAAATAATTGACGATTTATTACTTAATGGAAAAGTCAAACGAGGTTATTTAGGAATGATTTTAAAGGATATTTCTGAGAATAGTGCTAAGCAACTTAGCACCACTATTACAAATGGTGTTTATGTGGATAGCTTACTAAAAGGTGGAGCAGCTTTTGAAGCCAATATGCAAACGAAAGATATAATTTTAGCAATAGGAAATCGAAAAGTAGAAACACTATCGCAACTTCAGGAAGTGATAGCGCAACATAGTCCCGGAGAGAAAATTATACTTACTATTGATCGTATGGGTCAAGAAAAAAAAATTCTCCTCACACTGAAAGAATACGATGGCACTGAAGCAAATAATTTAATTTCCAATGTTGAAACGTTAGTTAAATTAGGAATTAAAATAGATGAATTGAGTGAAAAAGAAAAGAATAAATTCAAGCTTAGAAATGGATTAAAAATAACTGAAATACTTCCAGGAAAAATAAATGATTACACAACTATTAAAAAAGGATTTATTATTTTAAAAATAAACGATAAATCTGTTTTTACAAGAGAGGATTTTATTAAAGCGTATTTAAGTGTTGAAAAACTTATTACCATAGAAGGTACTTATGCAAATTTCCCAGGTTTTTTCTATTTCACGTTTCCAATTAAATAATATTTTTTTACTTTAATTGTAAAAATTAAGTCGATTTAGTTTAAGTACTACTTACATTTTTTTTATGAAGTACTTATTTTATTAGTAAAATAGGAGGTGTTTTTAAAATAGTAGCTTTGGAAGCTATATTATCTGTATTATAAAAAACCACAACTATTTTTTAAATAGGAGCGAGTCTTGTATCTTTTTTTAATTAATTTTACAAGACTAAATTGTGCAAAAAATAAAACAAAGCCACCTTACATTTATAGTAAAAATACTAATTGGTGTTTTAAGTTTTTGGATTATTTATAATCGCTTAACAACCCTGCCAAATTTAAAAGTAGATTTCCTTTTTTTATTTACTAAGCCAAACGTGTATGGCGCAATATTATTAGTTTTATTTTTAATGCCGATAAATTGGGGAATTGAAAGTTATAAATGGAAATGTGTCACCATGCAAACAGAGTCCGTTTCTTATTTTACTGCTTTAAAATCAGTTTTTTCAGGCGTTTGTGTTGGGAATATTGCGCCAGGAAGAGCACTTGAATTTGCGGCCAAAATCATTTTCTTTAAAGAAGAAAACAGACCAACTGTTGCTCTATTGCACTTTATTAATGGGATGTTTCAAATGCTAATTACTATTGCTGTTGGTGTTTTATCAATTACGATTAAGCTCAATCAAAACAATCATTCTAATACTATTATCTATTTTGCAATAGCAGCAGGAATAGTGGTCATTTGTTTCTTTTTGTGGGCAATTAATAATGTATCAATTATTCAAAAAAAAATAAAATTCATTAAATGGTTTCAAAAAATGAGTGATGTTGCAGACATTAAATTTTCAAAAGCACTTATTTTAAAGCTCATATTGTTTTCCATTGTTAGGTATTTAATTTTTACCAGTCAGTTTTATATTATTTATAATGCTCTTTTGCCGCAAAACCAATTAGTGGATATTTTTATAAGTATTGCTGCCTATTTTATGCTAACTAGTCTTATTCCAATGATTAGCATTATTGAACCGGCAATTAGAGCGGCTATTGCATTATTTGTTTTTAATAATACTGGCAGCGATAGCATTATTATTGTATTGTCATCAACATTTGTTTGGATAATTAATGTAGTTGTGCCGAGCATTGTTGGTTATATTATTATTTTAAGAGAAAAAATAGATTTTAAATTTAGCAGTGTTAGTTGAGTTATATATATATGCAAGTATTATAATAGTGTATGGTCTTTTTATAACCATTGCCATTATTGGATTTGGAAGATTAAAGGTAAGTTTATTAGAAAAGAAAGAAATTAATAACTCTTATTTTTCAATAGTCCTATCAGCGAGAAACGAAGCTGAAAATATAGAAGATTGTATAACACAAATTATAAATCAAAACTACCCTAAAGATAATTTTGAATTAATTGTCGTTGATGATAATTCGGATGATGATACCTACAATATTGCATTTAATGTTTTAAAGGATTCCGGTTTATCTTACCAAATGATTAAACAAATATATCATAAAGGTAAAAAGCAGAACGTTAGCGAAGCCATAAAAATTTCTAAGGGCTCTATTATTATTACTACCGATGCTGATGTTATATTACGAACAACAAATTGGTTAAATACAATTAGCATTTATTTTAATACGTTTTCTCCAAACATGCTAGTAATGCCTATTGATTATGAAAGTAGCCCAGGTTTTTTTAATTATTTTCAAATTATAGAAAATATAGCATTAACTGGTGTAACTGCAGGATATTGCGGTATTAAAAAACCATTTATGTGTAATGGGGCAAATTTAGCATTTACAAAAAGTGTTTTTGAGCAAGTAAATGGCTATCAATCTCATCTTCATATTTCTTCTGGTGAGGATGTGTTTTTGTTAGAAGCTGTAAAAAAAGTGGATTCAAATTCAATTCATTATGGCTTATTAAAAGATTTAATAGTAAAAACTAAAACTATAAATACGATGCCCGCATTTTTAAAGCAACGTATTAGATGGGCATACAAGTCAAAATACAATCCAAACCTCATGAATCTTTTTAGCGGATTTGGTATTATTGCAGCTAATCTATTGGTAATTTGTTTGCTTTTGGCAATACTTACAAAATCAGTTTCAGTTCCTTACTTATTAATTTTTGTAATTGTAAAGTTTTTATTTGATTTTTTGTTGGTATTTTTAGCTTCAAAATTTTTAGGATGCATCAAATTTATTTGGTGGTTTATTCCTTTTGAAAGCATATATTGGATGTATGTTTTAATTGTAGGAACTGCCTCGTTATTTTTAAAACCGAATTGGAAAGGAAAAAAAATTAATTGATATTTAAGAAAAAACATACAGACTATAGTTCAGAATCTTTGTCTGCGCAAACATGGCAACGATTTAAACGAAATAAATTAGCTATGTTTGGGTTAGTTCTTATTTTTATTGCTACTAGTATTTCTGTTTTTGGGTTTTTAATAACCCCCGATTCTACTCCTTATGCAAACGATCAAAAACCTGAGCTACACATAAAAAAGCCAGGATTTAAAGCCCAATTTTTACTAGTTAAAAAAAATGAATTATCGCATCAATGTAATTGGTTTAATAAAATGCTTTTTGGCGAGGTAAGTGATTTTACGTCTATTCCCATTTATTCATATTCATTTAAGGGATTTGATATTGTTATTGAAGAATACACGGGTAGTAAACCAAATAATGGGAGCCAAGTAAAATATAATTTAGCAGATGTTATTTATGATGTGAATAGCATTTTTCCTATCAAAAATGATTCTATCAAAAACCAAATAGAAGTTTATCAGTTAAGCTCTTCAAAAAAAATAAAGATAAGCGTAAGAGAATTACAAGAAAAAATAGTATCAAATCATATTAAATTTAATAGATATATTTTAGGAACTGATTTAGCGGGCAGAGATTTATTAAGCCGACTTATGATTGGAACTCGTATATCATTGTCAGTAGGGCTTATTTCTGTTATTATTTCTATTGTTATTGGAATTTTGTTAGGCGCAACAGCAGGATATTACCGAGGAAAATTAGACGATTTGATTATGTGGTTAATTAATGTGGTTTGGTCAATACCAACTTTACTACTTGTTATTGCTATTACATTAGTTTTAGGAAAAGGTATTTTGCAAGTTTTTGTAGCAGTTGGTTTAACTATGTGGGTAGATGTTGCTCGGTTAATTCGTGGACAAATATTAAGCATTCGCGAAAAAGAATTTGTTGAAGCCGGCAAAGCCCTGGGCTTTTCAAATAGGAGAATTATTTTAAAGCATATTTTGCCAAATGTAATAGGACCTGTTATAGTAATTGCAGCTTCAAATTTTGCGGCAGCTATACTAACGGAAGCAGGATTAAGTTTTTTAGGAATTGGAGCGCAGCCGCCAACGCCTTCTTGGGGAGAAATGATAAATGCTCATCGCGGTTATATACTTGTAGATTCGGCATATTTGGCGTTTATCCCTGGAATTGCAATTATGATTTTAGTGTTAGCGTTTATGCTTGTTGGCAATGGACTAAGAGATGCGCTCGATTCCAAATCATTAGATAGCAAACCTGTCATGGGGCATTAGAATATAGATTTGCTTAACTAGTCGTTCCTCAAATTCTCTATAACTATTACTATTATTGGTTTTGTTGAAAAAATGGGGTATAAAAATATGCCGAAAAAGTAAAAAAAGGTTTAAAAAAGCGGGAGATTTGTGTATGCTTCCAAAACAAAAAAACATAAATCAAATGGGTTTTTATAGCACATTTGAAGAACAGTTAAATCATAATCATCCACTTTATAAATTAAGTTTAGCAATAAGA